>NZ_JAPJQF010000063.1:0-13422 GCF_030825285.1 Anaerotruncus massiliensis (ex Togo et al. 2026) | reverse complement strand
GGGCGCCGCCGACTTTGGCCGCAGGCCAACCGGAGGC
Source organism: Anaerotruncus massiliensis (ex Togo et al. 2026) (assembly GCF_030825285.1). NCBI lineage: Bacteria > Bacillati > Bacillota > Clostridia > Eubacteriales > Oscillospiraceae > Anaerotruncus > Anaerotruncus massiliensis (ex Togo et al. 2026). The sequence continues at coordinate 13,385 of NZ_JAPJQF010000063.1, read as the reverse complement.
GGCGCGGGGGTCGCAGGGATTTGGCCGCAGGCCATCCTTGTAGAGAATCCGGCCCGCAGGGCCGGGTCCGCGAAGCGGACTCAAGCCGGGGCCGCGGGGCGGAGCGCCCGCGAGCAGCCGTCGCGCGTAGCGCGCTCCGGGCGCAGCCCGGGCGGGCCGCTTAAGCCCCTCGTGCCCTTCTTTGGTTCCTTTCTTGGGCAAGCAAGAAAGGAGCTCGCTGTCGGTCGACTACCGACAAGCTACGTCGCTCACTGAGCGGCAAGCCTAAGCCCACGCCGGGGCGGGACCCGGCAGTTCCGCCGCTCCCCGAGCGGCAAATCTAATACCGCCGTCGGTCGACTACCGACAAACTCCGCCGCTTCACGAGCGGCAAATCTAAGGCCGCTGTCGGCCGGCCACCGACAAGCTCCGCCGCTCAATGAGCGGCAAACCTAAGAATGCTCTGCCGGCTGGGAACCGGTATCCTTCTGGAAGAGTTCGCGCACGCCGATGATGAGCAGCAGTCCGGCAAAGAGCTTGGAGAGCAGCGGCCCTCCCGCGAGGCCGCCGAGCCACACGCCGAGAAAGACGGCGGGAAGGCCCGCGAGGATGCAGACGCCGGCGGCCTTCCAGCTGATGAGGTGGTTGCGGGCGTGCAGGAGGATGGACAGCACCGCGATGGGGAGGAAGAAGATGAGGTTGATGCCCTGCGCTTCAAATTGTTCCACGCCGCCGAAAACGCGCAGGTAGAGCAGCAGCACGGCCCCGGCGCCCATGCCGAGGGAGCCGAGCAGGCCGCTGAGAAGGGAGACGACGGCGATGACGATCCAGCTCATTGCAGCAGCAGGCGCACCGCGGAATAGAGCACGATGACGCCGAAAATGCGGTGGAGCCAGACGGTTTTGATCTTGGGGAGCAGCCATGCGCCGATCCCCGCGCCCACGAGGCCGAGCGGGATGAATTTTACCGCGCTCATGACGTTGAGGTAGCCGCGCGTGAGATAGAGAACGCTGCTGGCGATTGAAAGGGGCAGAATCACGGCGATCGAGGTGGCGTGCGCGCGCTCGGCGGGCAGGCCGTCCTTGTGGAGCATCGGCACCACCACCATGCCGCCGCCCGCGCCGAAGAGCCCGTTGAGGAGCCCCGCCGCCGCGCCGGTCAGGATAAATTTCAGATTTTTCATCGTTTCCTCCCAAAACAAAAAGGCACTGTTTGGAACTAGCTTTCCAAACAGTGCCTCAAAATATGCTTTTCAAGAATATGGATTGCCCCGACGGCGGGGTTTGGGGATCTGCCGCCCGCGAAGCAATTTACTTGGTCCCGAAGATGCGGTCGCCCGCGTCGCCGAGGCCGGGAACGATGTACATGTGCTCGTTGAGGTGGTCGTCGAGCGCGCCGACGTAGATCTGCACGTCGGGGTGGGCCTTCTCCATGGCGGCGAGGCCTTCGGGCGCGGCGATGATGCACATGAACTTGATGTTGGTGCAGCCGCGCGCCTTGAGCTGGTTGATCGCGTCGACGGCGGAACCGCCGGTGGCGAGCATCGGGTCGAGCACGAGGATGTCGCGCTCCTGGATGTCGGCGGGCAGCTTGCAGTAATACTCGACAGGCATATGGGTATCGGGGTCGCGGTACATGCCGATATGGCCGACCTTTGCGGCGGGAACGAGGGAGAGCAGGCCGTCGACCATGCCGAGCCCCGCGCGCAGAATGGGGATGAAGGCGATCTTGCGGCCGGCGATCACGTTGAACTTGCCGACACAGATGGGCGTTTCGACCTCGACCTGCTTCATCGGCATGTCGCGGGTGGCCTCATAGCACATCAGCATGGCGATCTCGTTGGTCAGCTCGCGGAACTCCTTGGAACCGGTGTTCTTGTCGCGCAGGAGCGTGATCTTGTGCTGGATGAGCGGATGGTCCATAATAAACGGCTTTGACATGTTACGTCCCCCTGTCAGTAGATATGGTGTGGTGAATTACCTGCTTTCCAAAGCGGAAATCTTGTCGATGCGGCGCTGGTGGCGTCCGCCCTCGAATTCGGTGTGGAGAAAGACGTCGGCCAGCTCGATCGCAAGCCCCGGGCCGATGACCCGGCCACCCATGCAGAGGGCGTTGGCGTCGTTGTGCATGCGGGTGAATTTCGCGCTGAAGTAGTCGGAGCAGCAGGCCGCGCGGATGCCCGGGACCTTGTTGGCCGCGATCGAGATGCCGATGCCGGTGCCGCAGAAGAGCAGCGCCCTTTCGCACTCGCCGGAGACCACCGCCTCGCAGGCGGGCGCGGCCATATCGGGATAGTCGCAGGACGCGCCGTCATAGGAGCCGAAATCCCTGTAGGCGATCCCCTGTTCGTCGAGCCAGGCGCGGACCTCCTCCTTGAGGGAGAAGCCGCCGTGGTCAGCTGCCAATGCGATCATATGCTTGAACCTTCTTTCGTCAGTTTGGCAAGGCGCTCGCGTTCCGCCTGCGGCAGGCGCAGGTATGCGGGCGCAAGGGAAGCGGGCAGCAGGACGTCTCCCCGGAGATACGCCCGTCCGGCCGCGAGCGCGGCCGACGACGCGCGCGGGAAGCGCAGCGCGGGCGAGGGAAGGGTGAGGTTTGCCACCCGATCTTTGAACATATTATAGCACATTTCCGCGCCGTCTCCAACAAGAAATACGCGCTCCCCAAACTTTTTCAGCCTCTCCTCGAGTGCGGAGAGGGAGACGGCCTCGTCGTCGGCCAGCCGCTCGGGGAAATCCCCGCCCGACCGGAAGAGCGCGGTGTAGACCTGGGAGCAGCGCGCGTCGAGCACGGGGCAGACTGCGGCGTCCATCCCCGAAAGGTTCCACGCGAGCGCCTCGAGGGTTGAGACGCCCACGCAGCCTTTGCCGAGCGCGTGGGCCATCCCCTTGACGGCGGAAAGCCCGATGCGCAGCCCGGTGAAGGAGCCCGGCCCGTCGGTGACGGCGAAGAGCCCGATCTCCGGAAGGGCGACGCGGGTCTGCTCCAGCAGGTTTTCGACCATCGGCAGGATGGTCTGGGAATGGGTCAGCTTCACATTGGTGAAGAACTCCCCCAGCAGCTTCCCCTCCTCGGTGACGGCGCAGGAGGCCGACTGGGAGGAGGTGTCGATCGCCAGAATCTTCAAAACCGTTCCCCCTCGATGGTGAGTTGGCGGGTGTCGTCGTCGACCCGCTCGAGCGTCAGCGTGATCGCGCCGGCGGGCAGCGCCCCCTCGATGTTTTCGCTCCACTCGATATAGAGCACGCCGTCCTGCTCGAGATAATCGAAAAAGCCGGTGGAATAGAGCTCGTCGAACCCGGAAACGCGATACATATCGAAATGATAGAGCGAAATATTACCATGCGTATATTCGTGCGCCAGCGCGAAGGTGGGGCTGGACACCTCGTCGGTGAGTCCCAGCCCGCGCGCCAGCCCCCGCGCGAAGGCGGTTTTGCCCGCGCCCATGCCGCCGCGGCAGGCGATCACGTCGCCCGGGCGCAGCTTTTCGGCAAAGGCGGCGGCAAATTCCTCCGTCTCGCGGGTGGAGCGGCTCAAAAATCGTATCACAGAGGTACCTTCCTTGCCATTCAAAATCAGAAGAGGCCGGAGATATGCCCGTCGGCGTCCACGTCGATCTGGTAGGCGGCGGGCGCTTTCGGCAGGCCGGGCATCGTCATGATGTCGCCCGTGAGCGCCACGATGAAGCCCGCCCCCGCCGACAGACGGATCTCCTTGACGTTGACCGTGAAGCCCTGCGGCCGCCCGAGCTTCGCCGGGTCGTCCGAGAGGGAATACTGCGTCTTTGCCACGCAGATGGGCAGGTCGGCCTTGCCGAGCGCCTCGATCTCCCGGATCATCTTTTCGGCCGCCGCGCTGTAGCTGACCGCCGCCGCGCCGTAGATGCGCGATGCGATCGCTTCGATCTTCTCCTTTATAGGGAGCGCGGCGTCGTAGAGCGGATGGAAATCGGACGGGTCCCCGCACGCCTCGACGACGGCGCGCGCGAGCTCCATGCCGCCCTCGCCGCCCTTCGCGAACACCTCGGAGAGCGCGAACCGGCAGCCCGCCTGTTTGCAGTATTCCGCGAGGATGGCAAGCTCCTCGTCGCTGTCCGCCGCGAAGCGGTTGATCGCCACGACGACCGGCACGCCGAACTTCTGCATGTTCTCCACGTGGGCCGCGAGGTTCACGAGGCCCTTTTTGAGCGCGTCCGGGTTGGGGACGCCCGTCTCCGTCTTGGGCACGCCGCCGTTATATTTGAGGGCGCGCACCGTCGCCACGAGCACCACCGCCGACGGGGAAAGCCCCGCGTAACGGCATTTGATGTCCATGAACTTCTCCGCGCCCAGGTCGGAGCCGAAGCCCGCCTCGGTGATCGTGTAGTCGGCGAGCTTGAGGGCCAGGCGGGTCGCGCGCACCGAGTTGCAGCCGTGCGCGATGTTCGCGAACGGCCCGCCGTGCATGAGCGCGGGGGTGTTCTCGAGCGTCTGCACGAGGTTCGGCTTGAGCGCGTCCTTTAAAAGCGCCGCCATCGCGCCGTTCACCCGGAGGTCGCGCGCGTAGACGGGGGTATTACTGTAAGTATAAGCGACGAGAATATCGCCTAAACGTTTTTTGAGGTCGGTCAGATCGGCGGCGAGGCAGAGGATCGCCATCACCTCGCTGGCGACGGTGATCATGAAGCCGTCCTCGCGCGGCACGCCGTTCACCTTGCCGCCCAGCCCCACGACGACGGAGCGCAGCGCGCGGTCGTTCATGTCCATGCAGCGCTTCACGAGGATGCGGCGCGGGTCGACGCCGAGGGAGTTCCCCTGCTGGAGGTGGTTGTCGAGCACCGCGCAGAGCAGGTTATTGGCGGCGGTGATCGCGTGCATGTCGCCGGTGAAGTGCAGGTTGATGTCCTCCATCGGCACGACCTGCGAATAGCCGCCGCCCGCCGCGCCGCCCTTGATGCCGAAGACCGGACCGAGGGAGGGCTCGCGCAGCGCGATAATCGCGTTTTTGCCGATCTTTTTCATCGCCTGGCCCAGCCCGACGGTCGTGGTGGTCTTGCCCTCGCCAGCGGGGGTGGGGTTGATGGCGGTGACAAGCACCAGCTTGCCGTCGGGACGGTCCGCCAGCCGGGCGTAGACCGATTCGGACAGCTTGGCCTTGTAGCGGCCGTAGGGCTCCAGCTCCTCCGGCAGGATCCCCAAGCGGTCGGCGATTTCATGGATGGGCAGCATGGACGCCGCCTGCGCGATCTCGATGTCAGTCTTCATGGCTACGGTCCTTTCCATACGATGTGATCCGCCGCCCGGCGGGCAGGGGGAACGCCCCCGTGATCAACGGCTGAAGAGGTTGCGGGAGGTGTGCATGTAGACCGAGAGCACAAGTCCCAGTCCCAGGTAGATGGAGAGCACCGACGATCCGCCCGCCGAGAGGAAGGGCAGCGTGATGCCGATGACGGGCAGCACCATGAGGCACATGCCCACGTTGACAAAGACCTGCGCGGAGATGAGGGTAAAGACGCCGACGCAGATGAGCCGGCCGAGGGAATCCTCCGCGCGGCGGGCGTTGTGGAGCATCTTGCAGCAGAGCGCCCCGAAGAGGGCGATGACGGCCAGGCACCCGACATAGCCGAACGATTCACCGATGAAGGCGAGGATAAAGTCGTTGTGCACCTTGGGGACATACTGGTGGCTGACGCCGAAGAGCCCCTTGCCCCAGATCTGTCCCGAGCCGATCGCGAGCTTGGCGTTATACTGCTGGTAAAGCCCGCCGAGCAGGTCGGCGTTGGGGTCGAAGAGCGCGAGGATGCGCTGCTTCTGGTCGGGGTTTATGACGTAGTTCCAGGCGAGCGGCGCGGCGGCCACCGCCGCCACCACCGCCGCGGCGACGTATTTCCAGCTGACGCCCGCCGCGAAAAGCATCCCCACAAAGATGAAGGCGATGACCAGCGCGGTGCCGTCGTCCCCCTGGAAGTGGACGATCAGGACGGGGATGGCCCCGTGCACGCAGATCGCCAGCAGGTTGACCGGGCGGTTGACCTGGTCGTGGAGCTTGTAGATGTGGTAGGCGAGCGTGAGGATTAAGGAAATCTTGAGCAGCTCGGTCGGCTGGAGGGTGAGCGGCCCGAGGCGCAGCCAGGACTTATCCTCGGGGCGCGCGGCGGTGCCCTCGCCGATCAGGAAGGTGAGCAGCACGAGCCCGTACATAAGCGGGACGTGCAGCTTCCAGAGGCGGCCGAGCGTGTGGTAGTCGAAGCGGGAGATGACGACTGCCGCGGCCGCGCCGATGGCGGCGGCGCCCGCCTGCACGGCGATCTGACGCAGGCCCACGTCGGCGGCGTTGATGGCGTTGCCCGAATCGTGGATGCCGCCGAGCAGCAGAACGCTGAAGGCGCTGAGGGCAAGGCACATCGCCCAGAGCCATTTGTCGGTCTGGCGGAGGTAGGAGGTCACAGCACGAAAAATCCGTTTCATAACACCTTTCCAGCCCTCTTGAAAGAGGGCTTCGGCGGAGAACTTTTGATGATTTGGCACGCGCCGGGCGGCGGGCGCAATACTCCTTCTTATTATAGTAAAAAGCGGGCCGACATGCAAGGGCGGCGGAATCCAAACAAACAAAACGTTTCGCCCGCCTTGCAAAGCGCAAAGCTCTATAAGTTTCGCCCGCCTTTTCAAAGGCGGCGGGGTCAAGGGGCGGAGCCCCTTGCCGCGCTTCGCAAAGCGCGGAAGCTCTATCCTGAGAAGCGATTTTTTGGTTCTTTTTTCAAGAAAAAAAGAACGGGGCCTGCTGCAACGCAATTTAAATTTTGTGAATATACGGTATATCTATTTTCTTCATATTATCTTACGGGAGTGATAGAATGGGGTCGTCGACGGTGACGAGACCGGGAGGCCGACATTTTAAAGTTGATCATAGAATGAATTTATGAAGGGGCCTATTTACTATGGATATGGACAACGAACATACCTGTCAGGACTGCGGCTATTACCATCAGCACTACATTTGGATGAACGGGTACCAATCCATCAATGCAGGGCACTGCATACACCCGCCGCGCGCCAAAAACTGCCGCCCGAGAATGGCGGCCTGCCCCAGATGGATTCCGCAGGACAGGGGTTACCGGGAGACTTTCCTCCCGACGGAGTAGCAAAGGCGCAAAAAAGGTCCCCCGCAAACGCGGGGGACCTTTTCAATGCTGTTTAGCGGGGGAATTTGATCGCGGCCTGCGCGGCGGCAAGGCGGGCGATCGGCACGCGGAAGGGCGAGCAGGAGACATAGTCCAGGCCGGTGCGGTGGCAGAACTCGACGGACGTCGGGTCGCCGCCGTGCTCACCGCAGATGCCCAGGTGGATGTCGGGGCGGGTCTGGCGGCCGAGCTTGACAGCCATTTCAACCAGCTTGCCGACGCCCTTCTGGTCGAGGTGGGCGAACGGATCGGACTCGTAGATCTTGTTCTCGTAGTAGTAGTCGAGGAACTTGCCCGCGTCGTCGCGGCTGAAGCCGAAGGTCATCTGGGTCAGGTCGTTGGTGCCGAAGGAGAAGAACTCGGCCTCGGTCGCGATCTCGTCGGCGGTGAGGGCCGCGCGCGGAATCTCGATCATGGTGCCGACCTCGTACTCCATCTTCACGCCGGAATCCTTGATGATCCTGTCGGCGGTGGCGACGACGACGTCCTTGACGAACTTGAGCTCCTTGACCTCGCCAACCAGCGGGATCATGATGAGCGGCTTGATGGTGTATTTGCCCTTCTTGGTGACGCTGAGGGCGGCGTTGATGACGGCGGTCGTCTGCATCTCGGCGATCTCCGGATAGGAGACGGCGAGGCGGCAGCCGCGGTGGCCCATCATCGGGTTGAACTCGTGCAGGCTTTCGATGACGGCCTTGAGCTTCTCAACGGTGATGCCCAGCTCGCCGGCGATCTCCTTGATGTCCTCCGCCTTGGTGGGCAGGAACTCGTGGAGCGGCGGGTCGAGGAAGCGGATGGTGACCGGCTGGCCCTCCATCGCCTCGTAGAGCGCCTCAAAGTCGCCCTGCTGGTAAGGCATGATCTTGGCGAGGGCCTTCTTGCGGTCCTCGGTGTTCTCGGCGACGATCATCTCACGCATCGCCTTGATGCGCTCGCCCTCGAAGAACATGTGCTCGGTGCGGCACAGGCCGATGCCCTGTGCGCCGAAGGAGAAGCCCTGCTTGGCGTCACGCGGGGTGTCGGCGTTGGTCCAGACCTGGAGCTTGCGGTATTTGTCGGCCCAGGCCATGAAGCGGCCGAAGTCGCCCGAGATGGAGGCCGCGACGGTCGGGACCGCCTGGCCGTAGATGTTGCCGGTGGAGCCGTCGATGGAGATATAGTCGCCCTCGTTGATGGTCATGCCGCCGAGAGTGAACTTCTTGGCGTCGTAATCGACCTCGATCTCGCCGCAGCCGGAGACACAGCAGGTGCCCATGCCGCGCGCGACGACGGCCGCGTGGGAGGTCATGCCGCCGCGGACGGTCAGGATGCCCTGCGCCACGGCCATGCCCTCGATGTCCTCAGGGGAGGTCTCGCGGCGGACGAGAACGACCTTTTCGCCGCGGTCGGCCCACTCCTTGGCGTCCTCGGCGGAGAAGACGACCTTGCCGCAGGCGGCGCCCGGGGAGGCCGCGAGGCCCTTGCCGATCAGCTTGGCGGTCTTGAGCGCGTCGGAATCGAACTGCGGGTGCAGCAGAGCGTCGAGCTGCTTGGGCTCCACGCGCAGGACGGCCTCCTTCTCGTCGATCATGCCCTCGTCCACGAGGTCGACCGCGACTTTGAGGGCGGCGGCGGCGGTGCGCTTGCCGTTACGGGTCTGGAGCATGTAGAGCTTGCCGTTCTCGATGGTGAACTCCATGTCCTGCATGTCCTTGTAGTGCTTCTCGAGGCGGTCGGCGATCTTTGCGAACTCGTCGTAGACCTCGGGCATATCCTCATGGAGGTGGCTGATCGGGGAGGGGGTGCGCACGCCGGCGACGACGTCCTCGCCCTGCGCGTTGATCAGGTACTCGCCGAAGAGCGCCTTCTCACCGGTGGCCGGGTTGCGGGTGAACGCAACGCCCGTGCCGGACTTGTCGCCCGAGTTGCCGAAGACCATCTGCTGGACGTTGACGGCGGTGCCCCAGTCGTAGGGGATCTCGTTCATGCGGCGGTAGACGTTGGCGCGGGGGTTGTCCCACGAACGGAAGACGGCCTTGACGGCTTCCATGAGCTGGACCTTGGGCTCCTGCGGGAACTCGACGCCCTTCTTCTCGAGGTAGAAGGCCTTGAAGCGCTTGACAAGCTCCTTCATGTCGTCGGCGGTCAGCTCGATATCCTGCTTGACGCCCTTCTCTTCCTTGACCTGGTCGATGATCTTCTCGAACTCGGGCTTGGGCAGCTCCATGACGACGTCGGAGAACATCTGGATGAAGCGGCGGTAGGAGTCATAGGCGAAGCGCGGGTTGTTGGTGAACTTCGCGAAGCCCTCGACGACGGTGTCGTTGAGGCCGAGGTTGAGGATGGTGTCCATCATGCCGGGCATCGAGGCGCGGGCGCCCGAACGGACGGAGACGAGCAGCGGGTTCTGGGGGTCCGCGAACTTTTTGCCGCAGATCTCCTCCATCTTGGCGAGGCCCTCGTAAATCTGCTTCTGGATATCGTCATTGATCTGACGGCCGTCGGTGTAGTACTGGGTGCAGGCCTCGGTCGAGACGGTGAAGCCCTGCGGAACCGGCATGCCGGCCTTGGTCATTTCGGCGAGGTTCGCGCCCTTGCCGCCGAGGAGCTCACGCATGTCCTTATTGCCCTCGGAGAACATGTAAACGAATTGTTTTCCCACTTTTTTTACCTCCATTTTGTTTGTTGACCACCGGAAAAACGGCGCTCGCTGCGGCAAGCGCCGAAACAGAGCGGTCCGCGCGGATGAAACGCACGCGGTCGGGGCGCCCGCGGCCACAGCGGGAAGCCTGTCTGCATGCATTTCATTATATCAAAGAATGTGTGTTTTTTCCAGCCCCTTTATACCGTTTTACACAAAAATTATTTCCAATATTACGACAAAATCCCCGCGCAATCTCTTGCAAACTGCTCAAAAACTTGCGATAATAAATGCATGGGAGGGCGGCGGAGCCGCCCGCGGCCCTGCAAAATACCGATGCGCAGGCGTTTTCCGGCCCCGGGCGGCCGGCGCGGCGCGGAAAGGCGGGATGGCTTTGGCCGCACAAGACAGGCGCACCTTTGCGATCATCCTTGCGGCGGGGGACGGAAAACGCATGAAATCCGACCGGCCCAAGGTGCTTTGCGAGGTGCTTTTTCAGCCGATGATCCGGTGGGTGGAAAACGCCGTGCGCGACGCCGGGATCGACGACATCACGATCGTGACGGGGGAGGGCGCAAAGCTCGTTGAGGCGGCGGTTTCCCCCGGCTGCAAATTCGTCTGCCAGCGGGAGCGGCGCGGCACCGGGCACGCGGTCATGGCGGCCGCGGACGCGCTGGCCGCGGGCGGCGACGCGCTCGTGCTCTACGGGGACGCCCCCTTCATCGAAGGAGGCGCGATCACCGCTGCCCTCCGGCAGCACCGCGCCGAGCAAAACGCCGTGACCCTCGTGAGCGCGCGGCCGGCTGACCCGTTCGGCTACGGGCGGGTTTTGCGCGGGACGGACGGCGGCGTGCGCGCCGTCGTGGAGGAGCGCGACTGCGACGAGGCGACCCGCGCGATCACCGAGATCAACGCGGGCGTCTACTGGTTTGACGCGGCGTTTTTGGCCGGGGCGCTCGAAAAGCTCACCCCCCAGAACGCGCAGGGGGAATACTATCTGACCGACGTGCCGGCCATCGCGGCCGCGGAGGGCCGCCGGGTGGGGGCCTGGTTCTGCGAGGACGCGCAGATCGTCCTCGGCGCGAACGACCGCAGGCAGCTGCTCGCGCTCAACACCCTCGCGCGCGAGCGGATGCTCTTGCGCCACCTGGATAACGGCGTCGACATCCCCTGCGCCGACGGCATCCTGATCGGCGCGCAGGTCGAGATCGGCCGCGACGCGCGGATCCTGCCGGGTACCGTCCTCGAGGGGAGGACGGTGATCGGCCCGGGCTGCGTCATCGGCCCCAACTCCTACATCAAGGATTCCACCGTCGGGGCGGGCACCCGCGTGCTCGCCTCCTACCTGACCGACTCGACCGTGGGGGAGGGCACCCGCATCGGGCCGTTCACCCAGCTGCGGCCCGACAGCCACATCGGGGACGGCGTGAAGATCGGCGACTTTGTGGAAGTCAAGAATGCGACGGTCGGCGACGGGACGTCGATCGCGCACCTGACCTATATCGGCGACAGCGACGTGGGCCGGTACTGCAATTTCGGCTGCGGCGTCGTGACCGCCAACTACGACGGCAAGAAGAAGTTCCGCACCACCGTCGGCGACCGGGCCTTCATCGGCTGCAACACCAACCTGATCCCGCCGGTCCGGATTGGCGAGGGCGCGTACACCGCCGCGGGTACGACGGTGGATTCCGACGTGCCCGCCGGCGCGCTGGCGATCGGGCGGGTGCGGCAGGAGATCAAAGAGGGCTGGTCGGACGACAACATCGCCTTCAAGGCGGACAAAAAATAAAGGGCTGAACGGGAAGGGGAAAGGCGGCATGAATCTTCACGGGAAGGACATCAAAATTTTCGCTGCAAACGCGACTCCCAAGGTGGCGGCGCAGATCGCCCGCAACCTCGGGCTGCCGCTCGGCAAGAGCGAGGTCAGGCACTTTTCCGACGGGGAGATCTCGGTGAACATCGGCGAGTCGGTGCGCGGCTCCGACGTGTTCGTCGTGCAGTCGACCTGCCGGCCGGTCAACGACAACCTGATGGAGCTGCTCATCATGATCGACGCCTTCAAGCGCGCGTCGGCCGGGCGGATCACGGCGGTCGTCCCCTACTACGGCTACGCGCGCCAGGACCGCAAGGTCAAGGCGCGCGAGCCGATTTCCGCCAAGCTGTGCGCCAACCTCATCTCCGTCGCGGGCGCCGACCGGGTGCTTACGATGGACCTGCACGCCTCCCAGATCCAGGGCTTCTTCGACATCCCCGTCGACCATCTCCAGGGCGTGCCGCTGCTCGCCCCCTATTTCGGCTCCCGCTTTTCGGGGGAGCCGCGCGAGGAGATCGTCGTCGTCTCCCCCGACCTCGGCTCGGTCGCCCGCGCGCGCAAATTCGCCGAGCGGCTCGACGTGTCGTTGGCCATCGTGGACAAACGCCGCCAGCGCGCCAACGTCTCGGAAGTCATGAACATCATCGGCGACGTGCGCGGCAAAAAGGCGATCATCGTCGACGACATGATCGACACCGCGGGCACCCTCTGCAACGGCGCGCAGGCGATCCTCGAAAAGGGCGGCGCCAGCGAGGTGTACGCCTGCGCGACCCACGGGGTGCTCTCCGGGCCCGCGCTCGAGCGGATCGAACAGAGCTGCATCAAGGAGCTCGTCCTACTCGACACCATCCCCATCCCGCCTGAAAAGATGCTCGACAAAATCACCATGCTGTCGGTCGCGCCCGTCTTCGCGGAGGCGATCGAACGCATCTACGAGGACAAGCCGGTGTCCCCCCTCTTCGTCTGACGCCGGCGCGAAATTCACAATCCAGAGACGGGGTATCCGACGATATCCCGTCCTTTTCCCGTCTGTGGGAAGAAGGAGCGGTTCCATGTTTTTGAAACGCCAGACAAAAACCCTCTCCGCCCTGCCGCGCGGCCCGGTGGAGTATCTCGTCGTCGGCTTGGGGAACCCCGGCCGCGACTATGAAAACACCCGCCACAACGCGGGCTTCCTGGCCGTCGACGCCCTCGCCGAAAAGCTGGGGGCCAAAATCGACCGGCTCAAATTCAAATCCCTCTGCGGCGACGCGATGATCGGCGAGCACCGGGTGCTGCTGATGAAGCCCTCCACCTTCATGAACAACTCGGGCGAGGCGGTGCGCGACGCGATGCAGTTTCACAAGATCCCCATCGAGCAGGTGCTCGTCCTCTTCGACGACGTAAGCCTCGACGTGGGCCGCCTGCGCATCCGGCGGCAGGGCAGCGACGGCGGCCACAACGGCATCAAAAGCATCATCTACCTGACCGGGAAGGACACATTCCCCCGCGTCAAGATCGGCGTGGGCAAAAAGCCCCGCCCCGATTACGACCTGGCCGCGTGGGTGCTCGGCAAGTTCCCCGCCGACCAGGCGGAAACGCTCGACAAGGTGTTCGACACCGCCGCCCGCGCCGCCATACTCATCGTCGACGGCAAGATCGAGCTTGCGATGAACCGCTACAACTCTTAGGCTTTTTGGTTTGCCGCTCATTGAGCGGCGGAGTTGCCGGGTCCCGCCCCGGCGGCCGTTTAGATATTCCGTCCCGGGGACGGAGAGCCTGTCGGTAGTCGACCGACAGCGAGTTCCTTTCTTGCGTGCCCAAGAAAGGAACCA
>NZ_JAPJQF010000006.1:25003-81870 GCF_030825285.1 Anaerotruncus massiliensis (ex Togo et al. 2026) | reverse complement strand
ACCCGGCAATCTCCGCCGCCGAAGGCGGCACATTTGGAGCGCCCCGGAGGGGCGCAAAAAAGGGGCCTTCCGTCCGCAGGGCGGAAAATCTAAAACCGGTGCGCGGCGGAACACGCTCGTGATTCTTACCGCCCACGGGCGGCAATTCCCGTCGACGCCCTGCCGGGCGCAGCGCGGCAACCTCCTCCGCCCACGAGCGGCAAAATCAAGAGAACTCCGCCGCGCGGCGCATCCGCTCGATGAGCTCGTCGAGCCCAGCGTCGCGTGGAGCGGCCCGGCGCGCCTGCTCCTCCCGCCAGGCCTGCCAGCCGCCCTCAAAGGCGGAGACGCCGCCCTGTTCGACGAAGAGCAGCCGCTCCGCGACCTGCTCGGCAAGGCGGCGGTCGTGGGTCACGACGAGCAGGGTGCCTTTCCATTTTCGCAGGAGGCTCTCAAGCGCCTCAGCGGTGTAGAGGTCGATGTGGTTGGTCGGCTCGTCTAGGACGAGCAGGTTGCAGTCGGAGGCGAGCAGCCGCGCGAAGACCGCCTTGGCGCGTTCGCCGCCCGAGAGGGTCCCCGCGATTTTGTGCACGTCGTCCCCGGCGATACCGAGATTGGCGAGGATGGTGCGCACCTCGTGCTCCTCGAGCGGGGAATCGGCCCGCGCGTTTTCGAGCACCGTCTTTTGGGGGTCGAGCACCTCGTGATTCTGGGAGAAATACCCCGGCTTCACCCCCTCGGCGAACCGGGCACATTCGCCATCGCGCATCAGGTGCTCCAGAAGGGTGGTCTTGCCCGTGCCGTTGGGACCGAGCATGACGGTGCGGCTGCCGGTGGGCAGGGAGAAGGAGGCGTCCTTCAGAACGGTGCGCGGCCCGTAGCGGACGGTCAGTCCCTCGACGCGCGCGGCGGTTTTGGCGGTGACGGGGTGCGCGGCGCCGAGCGCCATGCGCACCTCGGGCAGGTCTCCGGGGCGTTCCCGCGCCTCCAGGCGTTCCGCGCGGCGGGAGAGCGCCTTGGCCCGCGCCTCCACCGTGCCCTGGGGGATCGAGGCGGTGCCCTTGTGGAGCCGCGCCTCACTGAGTCCCATGCGCCGGGGCATTTTCCGCATCCCGCGCGCCGCTTCCCGCAGGTCGCGCGCCTCCGCGAGCAGGCGGGCCTTTTCCGCGCGGTACTGGTCATACTCGAACTGCCGGAAGGCGCGTTCCCGGTCGCGCTCGGCGATCCACGCGGAATAGCCGCCTGGGAAGACCCGCACCGTCCCCTCCTCGATCGCCCAGATTGCGGTGCACACCCGGTCGAGCAGCGCGCGGTCGTGGGAGACGAGCACCACCGCGCCGCGGTACCCGCGGAGCTGCTTTTGCAGCGTCTCGATGCCGTCGAGGTCGAGGTTGGTGGTCGGCTCGTCGGCGAAGAGCAGCGGGTCCCCGCGTGAAAAGGCCGCCGCCAGCGCGGCGCGGGTGCGCTCCCCGCCGCTCTTGCGGGCGCCGTCCGCCACCGCCCACTCCCGGAGCGTCCGCCCGTCGCCCTCGCCCTCCGCCTCGCCCGACTGGCGGACGAGCGCGATGGGGCAGCGCCGGTCGATGGTTCCTTCGTCGGCGGGCTCTCCGCCAAAGAGGATGTTTAAGAGCGTCGATTTGCCCGCGCCGTTCGCGCCGACCAGCCCGATGCGGTCGCCGTCGTGGACCTCGAGCTTATCCACGGAAAAGAGCGTGCGGACCCCAAAGCTTTTTTTGAGGTCCCGCGCCTGTAACAGATACATAAAAATCCCTCCCGGACGTCCTGTCCGGGAGGGATTCCGATTCGCAGAAAGCGCGCGGCCATGCAAAAAAGCGCACAGGCGCGCGGCGCTGCCGCCCAGGGGCGGGGAGGCGCATTTTTATTGCGGGCAATAAAAATTTCTGCGGCGGATGCCAGCCGGACAGAACAACATAAGACGGCCGCAGCGGCCGCCGTGGTGTGTTCTTGATTCATCGGCTGTTATTTACGCATCTTCCGCAGAAACCTCGTGCTTTCTTAGATTTGGCTGTATTTTATCACAGGGCCGGGTTCTTGTCAAGCGGGAGCTATTCCCTGTCGGCCGACTGGAAGGAGACGCCCGTCAAAAAGGGCGAAAACCCGATGCCGGTGACGCCCTTGCCCGAGGCGTAGTAGCTCGTTTCGAAGTAGAGGGGGATGACCGCGCCGTCCTCGAGCAGGAGGGTCTCCGCCTGACGGTAGGCGTCGAACAGCTCAACGCCGCTGAGGGTGGAGGCCGAATCGAGCAGCGCGTCGAAATCGGCGTTGGAATAGCCCGCCCAGTTCTGCCCCGAGCCGGACCGGAAGAGGGAGAGCAGCGCGTCGGGGGAGGAATAGGCGGCCGAGAGGGGCACGATGGCCGCGTCGAAATCGCCCTCCCGCACCCGTTCGAGGGCCTCCTCCTGCGGCAGGACGTTCAGCCCGGCGAAGAGCCCGAGGGACCGCTGGAGCCCCTGCTGGACGTACCCGGCCAGCGCCCGCTGGTTGTTGCCCTCGCAGACGAGCAGCTCCCCCAGCGGCAGGGCGGAGCGCCCGAGGTCCTCGAGCCCCGCCACATAGCAGCGCTTGGCGAGGTCGGGGCTCGAGACGAGCGGCCCGGTTTCCCCGGCCCGCGCCCGGAAGGACTCCCCCTGCCAGAGGATGGCGGGCGGCACCAGCGTGTCGGCGGCGCGCAGGTTGCCGGGGAGCCGGCCCTCAAAGAGGGAACGGTTGACGCTGTAGGCGACCGCCTGGCGGATGTTCGTGTTCGCGAGGGGCTCCTTGTGTCCGTTGAGCAGGAGCACCCACACGGTGTCCTCAAAGGAGGCGACCTGCCCGCCCGCGTCCTCCACGGCGGGAAGGTCGGAGAAGGAGACCTTGCAGGCGTCCGTCTCGCCCGCGAGGAAACGGGCGGCGGGTTCGGCGCCGTCCGCCGCGCCGGGCGTATAGAGGTCCACCCCGCGCGCGACGACCGGCTGGTCGTCGAGGTAATGCCTGTTGCGGCGCAGGGAGATCACCCGGTCGTTGTTCCAGTTGTAGAGATAGAAGGGGCCGTTGCAGAGCAGGCTTCCGATGTCGAAGCCGTAGCGGGCGCGCGTCGACTCGAAGAATTCCCGGCTGCAGGGCATCGCGTAGCTCGCGGAGAGCAGCTCGGGCAGGCGGCTGTCCTGCCGGATGAGGGTGATCTCCAGCGTGTAGTCGTCGAGTGCGCGCACGCCGAGCGAGGACTGGGGCGCCGCGCCGCTCAGGATGAGCGAGGCGTTTTTGACCGAGGAAAATTCCCCCGCGAAGGGGCTGAACGCCGCCGGGTCGAACATGCGGGAGAGCGCGAAGGCGAAGTCGTGTGCGGTCACGGGGGCCTCGTGGAAGGCGGAACGGCTGCTGGAGGCGTTCCACACGGCATCCCGGCGCAGGTGGAAGGTCCAGACAAGCCCGTCGCCCGAGACCTCGCTGCTTTCGGCGAGGCGGGGGACCACCTCGCCGTCGGGAAGCTGGCGGTAGAGCCCCTCAAAGGTGTTGGAGATGATCATGCGGGCGGTCGTGTCGGTCGCGAACTGGGGGTCGAGCAGGGAAACGCCCGTGGGGACGTCGTAGCGGATGATCTCGCCGGCGGAGCTTCCGCATCCGCCCAGCAGGAGCAGCAGGGACAATATCAAAGCGGCTGCGCGCAGTTTTCTCATGGCGGCACCTTCCGTTGAAATCTTAGTCAAATTCTATCAGAATTCGCGCCGGTTTGCAAACCCGCGCGCACCCAAAAGGTGCGGAAAAGCCCGGGATTTGCTGCGCCGCGGGGGTTCGGCCTGAATCCCCAGAATTCGCCAAAAACACAACATCTTGTGTCAAACGAAAAAACCGCTACTAAAAAATGTGTTTTTCACCATTGACAGGGAACCTGTTTTCCATTAAAATAGAAACTGCGTGATGAAATGGAACTATATCTTGTGGAAAATAAAGAAAAATACCACAAAATATGGGGACAACAAGATAACGGAGGGTACCCGAATGATACAGACGATTGTAAAGCGCGACGGCCGGTGCGTCCTGTTCGACCTCGACAAGATCGCGGCCGCGATCTTCAAGGCGGCGCAGGCGCTGGGCGGCAGCGATTACGAGATGGCCCGCGCGCTGGCGGAGCAGGTGGCCGCCTCCCTCGAGGAGGCCGGGAACCAGAGCCCCACGGTCGAGGAGATCCAGGACGCGGTGGAGCGCACGCTCGTGGACAACGGCCACGCCCGCACCGCCAAGGAGTTCATCCTCTACCGCGCGCAGCGCACCCGCGTGCGCGATATGAACACCCGCCTCATGAAGACCTATGAGGAGCTCACCTACAAGTCGGCGGACGAGAACGACATCAAGCGGGAGAACGCCAACATCGACGGCGACACCGCGATGGGCACGATGCTCAAATACGGCTCCGAGGGGGCCAAGCAGTTCTACCACATGTTCGTGCTGCGGCCCGAGCACTCGAAGGCGCACCTGGCGGGGGACATCCACATCCACGACCTCGATTTCCTGACGCTGACGACCACCTGCTGCCAGATCGACATCGACAAGCTCTTCACCGGCGGCTTCTGCACCGGGCACGGCTTTCTGCGGGAGCCCAACGACATCTCGAGCTACGCGGCCCTCGCCTGCATCGCCATCCAGTCCAACCAGAACGACCAGCACGGCGGGCAGAGCATCCCCAACTTCGACTACGGAATGGCCAAGGGGGTGGCGAAGACCTACCGCAAGCTCTACACCCGCAACCTCGCCAAGGGGCTCGAGCTCTTCTGCGGCATCGACGACGCGGAGGGGATCGCCAAGGCGATCCGCGACGGGATTTTCGACGCGCGGGGAATCGGCCCCGTCTTTGCGGACGACAACGGCTACCGCGACCAGGAGGCCGAGCTGCTGCACGAATACACCGACGGGGAGACGGCGGAAAAGCTCCAGCAGTTCGCCCGCCGGGAGGCGGTCAAGGAGACCCGCCGCGCCACCTACCAGGCGATGGAGGCGTTCGTCCACAACCTCAACACGATGCATTCCCGCGCGGGCGCGCAGATCCCCTTCTCGTCGATCAACTACGGCACCGACACCTCGCCGGAGGGCCGCCTTGTGGTCGAATGCGTGCTGCGCGCCACCGAGGCGGGCCTCGGCAACGGCGAGACCCCCATCTTCCCCATCCACATCTTCAAGGTGAAGGAGGGGATCAACTTTAACGACGGCGAACCCAACTACGACCTCTTCAAGCTCGCCTGCCGCGTGTCGGCCAAGCGGCTCTTCCCCAACTTTTCCTTCATCGACGCGCCCTACAACCTCCAGTACTACAAGCCCGGCCACCCCGAGACGGAGATCGCCTACATGGGCTGCCGCACCCGCGTGATCGGAAACCACTACGACCCCACCCGCGAGATCGTCAACGGCCGCGGCAACCTGAGCTTCACCTCGGTGAACCTGCCGCGCATCGCCATCCGCGCGAAGGGGGACGTCGACTGGTTCTTCGAGGA
The DNA here is from genome assembly GCF_030825285.1 of Anaerotruncus massiliensis (ex Togo et al. 2026). Classification (NCBI taxonomy): domain Bacteria; kingdom Bacillati; phylum Bacillota; class Clostridia; order Eubacteriales; family Oscillospiraceae; genus Anaerotruncus; species Anaerotruncus massiliensis (ex Togo et al. 2026). Next base: position 76,405 of record NZ_JAPJQF010000006.1, on the reverse strand, counting down.
GCTCGACCGCAAGATCGACCTCGTGATCGACCAGCTCATGGAGCGGTTTGAAATCCAAGCGAAAAAGAAGGTCCGCAACTACCCCTTCCTGATGGGGCAGGGGGTGTGGATCGATTCGGACAAGCTCGGTCCCGACGACGAGGTGCGCGAGGTGCTCAAACACGGCACCCTGTCGATGGGCTTCATCGGGCTGGCGGAGACGCTCAAGGCGCTGATCGGCCAGCACCACGGGGAGAGCGAGTACGCGCAGAACCTCGGGCTGGAGATCATCGGGCACATGCGCCGCCGCATGGACGACGCGACCCGCGCCACCGGCTTCAACTACACCCTGCTCGCCACCCCGGCCGAGGGGCTTTCGGGGCGGTTCGTGCGGATGGACCGCAAGCAGTTCGGGGAGCTCGAAGGGATCACCGACCACGAGTTCTACACCAACTCCTTCCACATCCCCGTCTACTACAACATCTCCGCCAGCGAGAAGATCCGCCTCGAGGCGCCCTACCACGCGCTGACCAACGCGGGGCACATCTCCTACATCGAGCTGGACGGCGACCCGCTGAAAAACCTCGACGCGTTCGAGCAGGTGGTGCGCTACATGAAGGAGTGCGGCATCGGCTACGGCTCGATTAACCACCCGGTCGACCGCGACCCCGTCTGCGGCTACACCGGCATCATCGACGAGGTCTGCCCCCGCTGCGGCAGGCGCGAGGGGGAGGCCGTGAGCGTCCAGAAGCTGCGGGAGCTCGGCTGCTGGCAGGAGAGCGCCGCCAACTGCGGCTACTGCGGGGACCCCTTTGAGGAGAGCGAGCGCAGCGCGAATCCGCTTTCCTTCTGAACAATTTAGAACGATTAAATGAGGAGGCATTTTTTATGGTACAGATCAATCAGGACGGCGTGGAAATGGTCGGCAAGGGCGTCGGGTTCGAGCGCATCCGCCGCATCACCGGCTATCTGGTGGGAACCCTCGACCGGTTCAACGACGCAAAGCGCGCCGAGGTGGGCGAGCGGGTCAAGCACACCGTCAGCCGTGAAGTAAAGCTCTGATGCCGGCGGAAGAGATTCCGCCGCTGCGCGTCGCGGGGTGCGTCTCCGACTCGATCGTCGACGGCCCGGGGATGCGGTACGTCGTCTTTGTGCAGGGGTGCCCGCACCGCTGCCCCGGCTGCCACAACCCCCAGACCCACGACTTTGCCGGCGGCTACCCCGCGGACCCCGACGAGATTGTGCGGCAGGTGAAGGCCGACCCGCTGATGAGCGGCGTGACCTTTTCGGGCGGGGAACCCTTCTGCCAGCCGGAGGCGCTCGCCGCGCTCGGGGAACGCATCCGCGCGCTCGGCAAGAACATTGTGATTTACTCCGGGTATACATTTGAACAGTTATTGCACATAGGCGAACGAAATCCCGCCGTTCTGCGCCTGCTGCGGCTGGCCGACCTGCTGGTCGACGGACCGTATCTCGAGGCGGAGCGCGATTTGACGCTGGAGTACCGGGGCAGCCGCAACCAGCGGCTGATCAAAGTCCCGGAGGCGCTTGCCGCCGCCGGGCTCGCACAATAAAACGGAAAAACGAGGGCGGAGCCAAAGGCTCCGCCCTCGTTTTATGTAGTTTTATACGCGCAGCAGCAGGTCGGTGTAGGTCGGCATCGGCCAGCAAGACCCGTCCATGATCGTCTCGGCGGCGTCGCAGGCGGCCCGCAGGCTCTCCATGCACAGGCGGATGTCGCTGCGCATAAATTCGGCGTGGGCGTGCACGTCCTCGATCGACTGGCTGCGCGCATAGGCGTCCCGCAGGGCGCCGAGCTCGCTGTCGATCTGGTCGACGAGCGCGGTGAGGGTGTCGAGCAGCCGCACGGTGGAGACGGCCGCCGCGCCCGCGGTGCGCATCCGGTTGACCGTCTCGGCGATCTCGCCGGTGTAACGCACGACGGCGGGATAGACCTGCCGCCGCACCATCTCGATGAGGGTGGCGGCCTCGATGCCGACGACCTTGACGTAGTTTTCCAGCAGGATCTCATGCCGGGAGATGCACTCGGCCTCGGTAAAGACGCCGTGCCGCGCGAAAAGGGCGATATTTTTGGGCGCGACGAGGCAGTCGAACGCCTCAACGGTCGAGGGGATGATGGGCAGGCCCCGCCGCCGGGCCTCCTGAACCCACGCCTCGGAATAGTTGTTGCCGTTATAGATGATGCGGCCGTGCTTTTGCATGACCTCGGAGATGAGGGCGCAGATTTCCGCGTCGCGGTCGGCGGCGCGCTCCAGCCGGTCGGAGAAGCCGGAAAAGACGTCGGCGAGCGCGGTGTTGAGCACGACGTTGGTCAGCGCGATCGACTGGGACGCGCCCGGCATGCGGAACTCGAACTTGTTGCCGGTGAAGGCGAAGGGGGAGGTGCGGTTGCGGTCGGAGTCGTCCTTGACGAGCTCGGGCAGCGCGTCCACGCCGGTCTTGAGCAGCTGGCGGTGCTCCTCGGGGCAGCCGCCGCCGTCGGCGAAGGAGAAGAGGGTGCGGGTGAGCGCCTCCCCGAGGAAGACGGAGATCACCGGCGGCGGAGCCTCGCAGCCGCCGAGGCGCTGGTCGTTGCCCGCGCAGGCGGCCGACGCGCGCAGCAGGTCGCCGTACTCGTCCACCACCTGGACAAAGGCCGCCGCCAGCAGCAGGAAGCGCCGGTTTTTGACCGGGTCCCCCGAGGGGGAGAGGAGGTTTTTGCCGGCGTCGGTGATGAGGGAGTAGTTGTTGTGCTTGCCGCTGCCGTTGATGCCCGCGAAGGGCTTTTCATGCAGCAGGCAGGCGAGGTTTTTCTTTTTGGCGACGACCCGCATCATCTCCATCGTGAGCTGGTTGTGGTCGCAGGCGATGTTCGCCTGGTCGTAGACGGGGGCCAGCTCGTGCTGGGCGGGGGCCGCCTCGTTGTGCTTGGTCTTGGCGGGCACCCCCAGCGACCAGAGCTCCTCGTCGAGCGCGTGCATGAAGTCGGACACCCGCAGGCGGATGCGCCCGCAGTAGTGGTCGTCGAGCTCCTGCCCCTTGGGGGGCTTCGCGCCGATGAGGGTGCGGCCGCAGATCTTCAGGTCGAGGCGCTGCTCGTAGAGCGCGCGGTCGATGAGGAAATACTCCTGCTCCGCGCCGACCGTCGGGATGACATAGCTGACGGATTCCTCGCCGAGCAGGTGCAGCAGGCGGACCCCTTCGCTGCCGACCGCCTGCATCGAACGCAGGAGGGGGGTCTTCTGGTCGAGCGCCTCGCCGCCGTAGGAGCAGAAGGCGGTCGGGATATAGAGGGTGCCGTCCTTGACGAAGGCGGGGGAGGTGGGGTCCCAGGTGGTGTATCCGCGCGCCTCAAAGGTGGCGCGCAGCCCGCCCGACGGGAAGCTCGACGCGTCCGGCTCCCCCTTGATGAGCGCCTTGGAGGAAAATTCGAGCATCATGCCGCCCTCGCCGTCCGGTTCGATGAAGGCGTCGTGCTTGCCGGCGGTGATGTTGGTCAGCGGCTGGAACCAGTGGGTGTAGTGGGTGGCGCCCTGCGCGATCGCCCAGTCCTTCATCCCCTCCGCGACCGCCTGCGCGATCGACGGGTCGAGCGGCAGCCCCGCCTCGCGGGTGCGCCGCAGGCTTTCGTAGACCTCGCGCGAGAGATGCTCGCGCATCGCGGCGTCGCCGAACACCCGGCAGCCGAACAGCTTTGTCAGATCCATGTGTTTCCCTCCCTCTCCGTTTCCCGCGATTCGGCGGGCCTGCTTTCTTTTCTCTTGTAAAAGAAAGCAGCAAAGAAAATACGCTTAAAGGATCAAGCGTTTCGCGCCTGCGGGCGCGACGCGGGGCTCCGCCCCGCGACCCCGCCGCCTTTTAAAAAAGGCGGGCGAAAATTTTTGTTATTCGTTGAGGCCTTTCCAAGACCGGAAAAAACGTTTGTCTCACGGGGCGCGCGTGCGGCGACGTGCCGCGGCGGGCCTGAATCAAAAGCTTTAAGGGTTTCCAAAGGGAACTTTCTCGAAAGTTCCCTTTGGCAAAAGTTCCCCCTGGTTACAGCAGGTGGATGCCCGACGCCTCGCAGGCGTCGCGCATGTCGTCCGGCCAGACGGACGCCTGCACCTCGCCGATGTGGGCCTTCTGGAGCATCGCCATGCAGATGCGGCTCTGGCCCACGCCGCCGCCCATCGTGAGCGGGAGGCGGCCCTCGAGCAGCATCTTGTGGAAGGGCATCGACGCACGCTCGGTGTGACCGGAGATTTCAAGCTGGCGGCGCAGCGCGTCGGCGTCGACGCGGATGCCCATCGAGGAGAGCTCGAGCGCCCGTCCGAGCACCGGGTACCAGATGATGATGTCGCCGTTTAAGGACCAGTCGTCGTAGTCGGGCGCACGGCCGTCGTGGGGCTTGCCGGACTTGAGCGCGCCGCCGATCTGCATGATGAAGACCGCGCCGTATTTTTTGGCGGCCGCGTCCTCCCGCGCCTTGGGGGAGAGGGTGGGGTATTCGTCCTCGAGCTGCTGGCTCGTAACGAAGGAGATCTGTTCCGGCAGGTAGCGTTCGAGGCAGGAGAACTGGTTGGCAAGGGTCTCCTGCGTCTTGCAGAGCGCCTTCATGATCTGGCGCACGGTATCCTTCAGCGTTTCGGCACACCGCTGTTCGCGGGTGATGACCTTCTCCCAGTCCCACTGGTCGACGTAGACCGAGTGGAGATTGTCGAGCACCTCGTCGCGGCGGATGGCGTTCATATCGGTGTAAAGCCCGGTGCCGGGCGCGAAGCCGTAGCGCGCGAGCGCGAGACGCTTCCATTTCGCCAGCGAGTGGACGATCTGCACGTCGGAGCCGAGGTCGAGGATATCGAACTGCACCGGCCGTTCTACGCCGTTGAGGTCGTCGTTGAGGCCGGTCTCGGGCTGTACAAAGAGGGGCGCGGACACACGCGTCAATTCGAGGCAGCGCGCGAGCTCCCGCTCAAAGGTGTCCTTCGCCAGCTTGATGGCGATCTCAGTTTCCATAATGTCCAGCTTGGAAAAATAGTGCTCCGGCAGGGAGAGGTTTCTCACCGACATGGGGGATGACCATCCTTTCAAAATCCGCCCGTGGACGGAATACAATTCATTTCATTATTCTACCATCCGCGGCCCTTCCATGCAAGAGAAATTCCACCATCCGGGCGGCCGGGTGTTGACGAAAAAGGAAACAACGGTTACAATAAAATCAGATCGCGCCCCGTTGTGTGTGGTGGGACGCGAAATTTGTCGATACGAGTTGGGAGGTGGGCCGTATGCCGCGGACCGTCTGGCTGGCGCTGAGCTATAACGTGCCGATCAATCCCTCGAAGGCACGGGTCTACGTCTGGCGAAAGCTCAAGGAGATTGGCGCCGAATACTTCAAGCAAGGGGTCGCCCTGCTGCCCAACACGGCCCAGAGCATGCAGCAGTTTTCCGCTTTGGCGCAGAAGATCCGCCAGCTCGGGGGGGAGGCGTCGATCGTCGAGCTCCGTTTCACCGACCCGAACGACGAGGCGCAGATGACCGCCCGCTTCAAAAAGCAGGTGGACGACGAATACACCGAGCTGCTCTCCGACTGCGCGAACGTGCTGCTCATGCTCAAACGGCCCGAACAGCCGCTGACCGCGCAGGAGACCGAGCGCATCCGCCAGATGGTAAAGCGTTACCGCAAGACCCGTTCCCGCGACTTCTTTAAGGCCTCCGAGGCCAAGGAGATCGAAACGGGCATCAACGAGATTATCGACGGGGTCAAGGGGATCGCCTCCGATCTGGGCAAGCAGCTCAGGAAGATGATGGACGTCTGATTAGCCGAGCAGCTCCCCGATCACCGCGTTGGAGAGGAGAAAGCCCTCCGCCGTGAGGCGCAGGCCGTCCGAATCAAGCGTTATCAGCCCGCCGGGAATCCGGCGGGCTTTTTCGCGCAGATTTTTCGCGCCAAAGCCGGGATAGCGGGCCGCGAGTGCGTCCCAGCGCACCCCCTCGGAAAGCCGCAGGCGGAGCATCAGGTATTCCTCCGCGTCCCCGCCCGGGCCGTCGTCGACGGCCCGGGAGAAATCCCCGCCCGACGCGAGGAATCCCCGCAGGTCGCGCGGGAAATAGAACCGCCGCCCATTTACGAACGAGTGGGCCGACGGTCCCACGCCGAGGTATTCCCGGCAGTCCCAGTATTTGAGGTTGTGGCGGGCGACGCGGCCCTCCCGCGCGAAATTGCTGATCTCGTACTGCCTCCAGCCTCCCGCCTCCAGCGATCCGGCCGCGTGCAGGTAGGCCGCGGCCTGTCCCTCCTCGTCCGGGCAGGCCGCCGCGACCCCCTGCCGGTCAAAGGGGGTGCCCGGCTCGATCTTGAGCAGGTAGGCGCTCACATGTTCCGCGCCGAGCCTGCCGCACAGGCCGACCGCCCGGTCGATGTCCGCAGGGGTCTGGCCGGGCGTGGCGAGCATGAGGTCGAGCGAAAAATGCGCGAAGCCGCAGCCCCGCGCCGTCTCCACCGCCGAAACCACGTCGGCGGCGGTATGCAGCCGCCCGAGCCGCCGGAGCTGGCCGTCGTCGGCGCTCTGCATCCCGAACGAAAGGCGGTTGACACCCGCCGCCCGCAGGATGGAAAGCTCCCGCCCGAGCGCCGAATGGGGATTGCATTCGACGGTGATCTCCGCGCCCGAAGCGATCCCAAAGCGCGCGTCCGCCGCCTCGAGGATGCACGAAAGGCGGCGGCCCCCCAGTACCGAAGGGGTGCCGCCGCCGAAATAGACGGTATCGAGCGGCGCGAGCGCGTAGGGCGCCCGCCCGATGGAGCGGATGGCCGCGTCGGTATAGGCGTCCATCAGCGCCTCGTCCGCCGCCACAGAGTAGAAGTCGCAGTAGGGGCATTTGCGCTCACAGAAGGGGATGTGGATATAGAGGGCGTCGCACATGGGAATCTCCTTTTTTGCCGCCCTGCGGGCGGCGGGGGCTTTTTTGGATTTGCCGCTCGGGGAGCGGCGGAAGTTTTATCGCCCTCCTTCGGAGGGCTGAGAGGAGCCGCCTTCGGCGGCAGGGGATTGCCGGGTCCCGCCCCGGCGGGCGGGGTACTTTCTTTGCGTCAAAGAAAGTACCCAAAGAAGGACGCTCAAGGGGACTTCCGCCAGTCCCCTTGAGAATCCCCCGGGAGTACCTTGCCAGTACCCGCCGGTTGCCGTCACTCCCCACAGGTACACCAGCTGAGGGCTCAATTCAGGTTGCGGGCGCACCCAACGGCCGTATCTCCCCGTGCGCATGTCCGGCACGGTTCCTGAGGGCCGTTGCAACAATGCGCGTGCGCCCACCCCCTGGCAGACACTGCGGCACTTTGGGAGCATTACGATCGGCCTCCCCGGCCGCACCCGCGGCACGGCTCCTGAGGCTCGCCGGCAGAGGCGTTGCGCCCGCGGCGCGGCGGCTGATGGACTGCTGTAGGCTGGTCCTTCGATCCGTGGCACGGGGCCGCGACCTTTATGGCCGCAGGCCGTCGCGGCCTGGGGGTCAAGGGGGCGCAGCCCCCTGCGGCTTCTTTTCCCCATTTCTTGTCCGTACAAGAAATGGGGCCGCCCGCCGGGGCGGGACCCGGCAACTGTACCGCTCATGAGCGGCAAGCCCAAGGAAGCCCCCTGCCGGCGGGAGCTGGCAAGTCCCGCCGCCCCTCGGGCGGCAAATCAGTCCTTCGAGTCGAGCTTGAGCACGGCGGTGAACGCCTCGGGCGGAATCGAGACGGAGCCGAGCTGGCGCATTTTCTTTTTGCCTTCCTTCTGTTTTTCGAGCAGCTTCTTTTTGCGGGTGATGTCGCCGCCGTAGCATTTGGCGAGCACGTCCTTACGCAGCGCCTTGACGGTTTCGCGGGCGATGACCTTGCCGCCGATGGCGGCCTGGATGGGCACCTCAAAGAGCTGGCGGGGGATGTTGTCCCGCAGGTTTTCGCAGATGCGCCGCGCGCGCGGATAGGCCTTGTCGGCGTGGGCGATGAAGGAGAGCGCGTCGACGACCTCGCTGTTTAAAAGGATGTCGAGCTTGACGAGCTTGCTGTCGCGGTAGCCGCACATCTCATAGTCGAAGGAGGCGTAGCCGCGGGTGCGGGATTTGAGCGCGTCAAAGAAATCGTAGACGATCTCGTTGAGGGGCAGCTCGTAATGAAGCTCGACCCGGTCGGCGTCGAGGTATTTGGTGTCGAGATAGACGCCCCGGCGGTCCTGGCAGAGCTCCATGATGTTGCCGATGTAGGCGGGCGGCGTAAAGATGTTCGCCTTGACGAACGGCTCCTGGGCCGATACGATCTGCGCCGGGTCGGGATAGCTGGCGGGATTGTCGATCGTGAGCTCCTCACCGCTCTGCATCTGGAGCCTGTAGACGACGCTTGGCAGCGTCGTGACGATGTCAAGATTGAACTCCCGTTCGAGCCGTTCCTGCACGATCTCCATGTGCAGGAGTCCCAAAAAGCCGCAGCGGAAGCCGAAGCCGAGCGCGACGGAGGATTCCGGCTCAAAGGAGAGAGAGGCGTCGTTGAGCTGGAGCTTTTCGAGCGCGTCGCGCAGGTCGGGGTATTTGGCGCCGTCCTGCGGGTAGATGCCCGAAAAGACCATCGGCAGCACCTTGCGGTAGCCGGGCAGGGGCTCGGCGGCGGGATTCCCGGCGTCGGTGACGGTGTCGCCGACGGCGGTATCCCGCACCGTCTTGATCGAGGCGGTGATGTAGCCGACCTCGCCCGCGGCAAGCTCCTCCTGCGGCACGAGGCTGGTCGCGCCCATCACGCCGCACTCGACGACGGTGAACTCCGCGCCGGTGGACATCATGCGGATGGTCATGCCGGGCCGGACGGTGCCGTCCATGACGCGGACGTAGACGATGACGCCCCGGTAGCTGTCGTAGACGCTGTCGAAGATGAGCGCGCGCAGCGGGGCGGTTTCGTCCCCCTCGGGGGCGGGGATGTCCGCGACGACCCGCTCGAGCACCGCGTGGACGTTTTCGCCCGTTTTGGCGGAGATGCGCGGCGCGTCCATGCAAGGGATGCCGATGATGTCCTCGACCTCCTGCGCGACCCGGTCGGGCTCGGCGGCGGGCAGGTCAATCTTGTTGATGACGGGGGTGACCTCGAGGTCGTGCTCGATCGCCAGATAGGTGTTGGCGAGCGTCTGGGCCTCGATGCCCTGCGACGCGTCCACCACGAGCACCGCGCCCTCGCAGGCGGCGAGCGACCGGGAGACCTCGTAGTTGAAGTCGACGTGTCCGGGGGTATCGATCAGGTTGAACTGGTAGTCCTGCCCGTCGTCCGCGTGGTAGGTGAGAGTGACGGCGCGCGCCTTGATCGTGATGCCGCGCTCCCGCTCGAGCTCCATATTGTCGAGGATCTGGTCCTCCATGTCCCGCTGGCTCACCGCCTCGGTGAGTTCGAGGATGCGGTCGGCCAGCGTGCTTTTGCCGTGGTCGATATGCGCGATGATGCAGAAATTACGGATGTGTTCCTTATCCATTTTGCCCTGCCGTTTCCGCCCGTCCAATGGGCATCCTAAAATTTTTCCAATACTAAATTATAGCATAACCGCCCGGCGGGATGCAATACGGCGCGGCGGCGATCCCGTCAGGAACCTTTTTTGAGGATCCTCTCGATCCCGGCGGCGTCGAGCTGGTTGACCGTCACGAAACGTCCCCCATAGAACACCGCCCAGTTGTTGAAGACGCAGGGCAGCTCCTTCGCCTTTTGCAGGGTGTCCACCGGAATGAGGGAGAGGGGGACGCCGCGCTCCTCGCAGTACCGCCGGACCACCTCGACGCGCTGGGGGATAAAGGGGCATTGCATGCTGTAGCAGATCGTGAGCTCCGGGCTTTCGACCGCCAGTTTTTTCGCGTTCGGCGCGAATTGCGGCACGGTCCCGTCGAAGGAGAGCGCGAGCAGCTCGTATTCGTTCCCGGCCGTGTCGACCGCCTCAAAGCCGAACTTCTTTGCAAACGCCTGGTCGGAGAGCCAGGCCTTTTGTTTTTTCGCCCCGAGCATGCAGACGCCGGACCTGCCCTGCCTTTTGGCGTCGGCCAGGCAGTACTCCATGAGCGACCGCCCGTACCCCTTGCCCTTGCAGCCGCCGTCGACCCAGAGGCAGTAAAGATAGATGTAGTTGCCGCCAAGGACGGGTACCCACGCCGTCTCAAGAGGGGCGTATTCGATGAAAACCACCGCCTTCGCATCGAGCTTTCGGAACACATGGCCTTCCTTGAGCCGGGCGGCGAGCCATTGCCGCTTGGCCTCGACGCCCGGGTGGGGCTTTTTGCTGCGGATGATGCAGCAGAGATGCTCTTCGGCGAGGGTTTCCTCCGTCAGGTTTATAAAATCCGGTTCCATACGCGTCCTCGTTTCCAATTGAATTTTGGCGTGGCCCAAAGGCAGAACGCCTTTTCTGTATCATAACATACCCGGCCGCGCTTCTCAAAGAAATTTGGAAATCAGGCCGGATCCTTCCCGCCGCGGGAGGGACTCGGCCTTGCCATTTGCGGGGAAGGTGTGGTAGGATGGAACCAACGGGACGCGCCCGCCGGCATATGCGGTCGGTCGCTGCTTTTCAATCCCATATGCACGGAGAAGCGGAAGGGTGGACCGACCGATGAAAATGCCCGAAAAGATCGATGAGAGGCTGTTCGCGCCCTGTGGCATGAACTGCATGGCCTGCTGCCGGCACTGCGTGAGCAAAAGGCCCTGTCCCGGCTGCTTCGGCGGCGACGGCGGCAAGCCGGAGCACTGCCGGAAATGCGGCATCCGCGACTGCGCCCGGGAGCGGGGTCTCGCCTACTGCTTCGCGTGCCCGGATTACCCCTGCAAGCCGGTGAAAAACCTCGACAGGAGCTACCGCAAGCGCTATCAAGCGAGCCTCATGGAAAACGGCGCGGCGGTGAAGGCGCGGGGGCTGGAGGCGTTTCTGGCGGCGCAGCGGGAAGAATTCACCTGTCCCGCCTGCGGCGGGGCCGTCTCCCTCCACGACGCGGCGTGCAGCGAATGCGGCAGGCCGCGCGGCCCCGGGGAGGTCTGACGCCCGCCGGAAAACGGGGCGGAAAAGGCGTACAATGGGTTCGGCCGGCTGCGGCCGAGGGGGAGTGTGCCCGGATGATGCTCAAAATATTGCTGATCGCGGCCTGTCTGGGCGCGGTCCTGTTGGACGCGGCGAAGAAGCTCGACCTTCTGGGCCGCTGGCATATGGCGCTCTGCGCCCTGCTGCTGCCGCACGCGCTCTTCTGGTGGCAGCGGCTCTCCCGCCTCGGCGGGGCGGGCCTCTGGGCGGTGCGGCTGGCGGTGGGCGTCTATTTCGCCTGGACGCTCCTGCGCCTGCTGTTTTTCCCCGCGCGGGACTACCAGACCGAAAACCGCCGCGTCCGGGTCCTCTGGGCCGGGCGCATGGCGCTGCGGGGCGGGCTGCTCCTGCTTTTGATGCAGGCGGTCTTTTACCTGTGGGTCCTGCCGCCGCTCGCGGGCGGCCTGCCGGGCTGGGTCGTCCCCGCCGACCTCGCGGCGGCGTTTCTGCTCGTCGCGCTGGTCATCCTCGGCGGCGCGCTGCGGATCCTTTTCACCTGCCGCAGGCTGGGGATCGTCAAGCGGGTGCTGCTCGTCCTGAACCTGTGGATCCCGGTCGTCAACCTCTTTTTGATGCTCTGGCTCTGCCGGGCCGCGCGGGATGAATACGACCACGAATGCTACCGCGAGGAGGCGCGCCGGGTGCGCGCGGAGCGGGACGTCTGCCGGACGAGATATCCGCTGCTGCTCGTGCACGGGGTCGGCTTCCGCGATCTCAAATATTTCAACTACTGGGGCCGCATCCCGCGCGAATTGCAGCGGAACGGCGCCGCGGTCTACTACGGGCACCAGCAGGCGTGGGGCACGATCGAGGACAACGCCGAGGCCATCCGCGCAAAAATCCTGGAGATCCAAACGGAGACGGGCTGCGAAAAGGTCAACATCATCGCGCACTCCAAGGGCGGGCTCGACGCGCGCTACCTGATCACCCGGCTTGGGATGGGGGAGGCCGTGGCGTCGCTCACGACGATCTCCACCCAGCACCGCGGCTCCGAGCTGCTGGACCTGCTCGGGAAGCTGCCCGACGGCCTCTACCGCAAAATCTGCGGGATGGTCGACGCGGCCTTCCGCAAGGTCGGGGACCGGGCCCCCGACGCGTGCACGGCCAGCCGTCAGCTCGCGCCCGCCTTCGCGGAGGCCTTCAACGCCGAAACGCCCGACGACCCGCGCGTCAGCTACCGGAGCTGGGCCACCGTCATGAAAAACCCGCTGAGCGACCCGCTGCTCAGCATCCCCTATTTCCTGCTCCGGTGCGTCCGGGGCCCCAACGACGGCCTCGTGTGTATCGACTCGGCCAAGTGGGGGACGTTCGGCGGCGTGCTCTCCAGCCGGCGGCGCCGCGGCATTTCGCACGGCGACATCATCGACCTCAAACGGGAGGACTACCGGGGCTTCGACGTCATCGAATGGTATGTCGGGCTTGTGTCCCGCCTGCGCGACGACGGGTTCTAACCCCGGCGGCGGACCCGGAAGCCCCGGGAACAGCGAATGAAAGGGGAAGCGCCATGGACGAAAGACTGCAATTTTCCGGCAGGGAGGAGTTCCGCGGGTGGCTTCAGGACCACTGCCGGACGGACGGCGGCGTCTGGCTGCTCTTCGGCAAGGCGGGCGGCCCGCGGACGATCACGGCGGCGGAGGCGCTGGAGGAGGCGCTCTGCTTTGGCTGGATCGACGGACAGATGCAGCGGATCGACGACCGCTCCTACGTAAAATATTTTTCCCCGCGCAGGGAGAACAGCAAGTGGTCGGAGAAGAACAAAGCGCTGGCTGAAAAGCTGGAGCGGCAGGGACGCATGACCTGCTTCGGACGGGAAAAGATCGCGGAGGCAAAGCAAAACGGGCAGTGGGACGCCCCAAAATCCCCGGCGGTCACGGAGGAGCAGGTGCGGGCGGTTTCCGAACTGCTGGCGGGATACGAGCCCGCCCACACGCATTTTTCCGCGATGTCCCCGTCGGTGAGGAGGACCTATGCCAAAGCGTATCTTGCCGCCAGGACCGACGAGGGGCGGAAAAAGCGTCTGGCGTGGATGGTCGGCCGGCTCAATCAAAACCTGAAGCCGATGTAAGGCCCCGCGGGAGACGGGGAACCCGCGCTAAAAAAGGGATTTGCTCCGGTGACGGGACGCAAAGCGCCGGCCCGAAAGGCGGGCCGGCGCAAAAAACAGCCGCCACGGCCGGCGAACCGGACGCAGCGTCCTTACGGCCAGGGCATGATGGGGGGCAGAATACAGAACGGATGTCCCGCGGGGTCGAGCATGACCCGCCAGCGGTCGTCAAATTGGACTTCCGACATGGACGCGCCGCACGACAGGGCGTGCTTCACCCCTTCTTCCACATCCGCGACGTGGAAATCCAAATGCGCCATTTGCTGCTGCTCCTCCGGCGCCGCGGGCCAAACGGGCGGAAGGTAATCATCCGCCTGCTGGATGGTGATCCAGGTGGGGGTCCCCGTTTGCTCCAGGTCCACCAAGACGGTATATTCTTCGCCCTTGAACCGCGTCCAGCCAAGCAGCCTTTCGTAAAATGCGGACAGCTCGTCCGCCCGATCGGAATCCAATACAACATTCCAGCCTGCAAGATGAAGCGCCATGATCTGATCCCTCCGCGTTTTATTGGGAAATGCGAGCTTACCATACAGTTTAATTGCTGCCGGGATGCTTGTCAAATCACTTTTTCAAATCTGTTACGCGCCTGACGGGAGGACGGTGACATGCTAAACGACAGCCTCTACGATATGATTTTCAAGAGAAAATCGTTTCACCTGTTCCGAGATACCGGCGATACCGGCATATCCCCCGAGGAACTGCGGTCGATTGAGGAAACCTGGCGTTCCCTGGTCCCCCTGTGCCCCGGGATTCGGACGGCCATTCGGATCGTCCCGGCTGGGGAAACCACCTGCAAGCGCGGACAGCAGGCCTGTATTTTGCTGTATAGCGAGAGGAAGGACCATTATTTGCAGAACATCGGGTACTTGGGCGAACAGCTGGAGCTGTCCCTTGTCTCGCAAAACATCGGAACGCTGTGGTACGGGATCGGAAAAGCGCCGGGGCCCCCGCCGGAGGGGCTCGATTTTGTCATCATGATCGCCATTGCCAAAATCAACGACGGCCAAAAATTCCGCAAGGACCTGTTCCGGAGCAAACGGAAGCCGGTCGGCGAAATCTGGCGCGGGGAGCCCGTCGAGGGCGTCACCGAAATTGTCCGGTTTGCGCCGAGCGCCTGCAACACGCAGCCGTGGCTGGTGGAACGCGAAGGCGACGCCTTGCGCGTGTACCGCGTGCGCAAGCCGGGCAGGAGCGGGATCATGCCCGCCGGCCAGGTGGCGTTCTACAACCAAATCGATCTGGGGATTTTCTTGTGCTTTCTGGACCTCTGCCTTCAGCGGCGTCACATCCGGTACGAGGCGAAGCTGCACGCGGACCCCGGTTCGGACGGGGAAAAGACGCTGGCCGCGGTCTATAAATGGAAGCAGGACTGAATAAGCGCCGAAGGGGCCGCTCTGTGAGCGGCCCCTTCGGCGTTCATGCGTCCGGTTCGACCGGGACGCCTTCCTGTGATTTCATGACGTTTTGTTGATATTCGTAGTTTTTATACCAATTGTCCAATGAGCCCCAGCCCCGCAGGAGCAGGCCGTAGCCCTGCTGCGCGAGCAGCAGCGGGCGCGGGGTGACGAGGCAGGCGTGTCATCGGTTTTCACGAGACGACCCGTAAAACGGGTAATCATGAGGATGTACCGCCAAATCAGGGATCGCGGCGGGACCCAACACACGCAAAGCCTAAGAAGCTTATCGTAGCAGGTACGGGCGGAATTGTACGCTTGCGATTCCTAGGAGGAGAGTTGAAATATGCCGGAGCTGCGCAAGATTTTGGGAATCTATGCGGAGACCCGGTCGGAACTTCTTTTCAATACTTGCAAAATACAACCCATTATCATACAATAATAATGTTTTCATAAACCATCAAAGTAAATTCTATTTTTGGGTTGAAAAACAAGGGCGTCATAAGGGGGAGTACCCATTTATAAGATAGCGGTTTGTGATGATATTGAGCGGGATTTGGAGGAGATGGCGGCGGCAGCCGCTACGTTGCTGCGGGAAGCAGAGATGGAAACCGAGACCGAATTTTTCCATACGGCCTCTGAACTGCTGAAGGCCCACAAACAGGGAACGTCTTGGGACTTGATCCTGTTGGATATTATGATGGATGACGGGCAGGACGGGATCAATGTCGCGGAATGCCTGAGGGAACGCGGTGATGAAACCGATCTGGTGTTCGTTTCAAGAAGCCCGGAGTTTGCGCTGGCGGGCTATCGAAGCTATCCGGTGAGTTATCTGCTGAAGCCGCTTACACAGGAAAACCTGAGGCCGGTATTGCTGCATTGCCTGGAAAGGCGTAAGGAGCGGCCTTCTCTCGTATTGGAGACGTTGGGAGGCGGCGCAACCGCGATCCGATTGAGTGATATTCGTTATATTGAGATTTTCCGACGGGAACTGGTGGTTCACTGTAAGGAAAAAACCGTTTCCTGCTTCGGCGCGTTGAAAACAGTTCTGGACGCGCTGCCGCCGGAAAGCTTTTACCACTGCCACCGCAGCTTTATTGTCAACCTCGCGTGTGTGAGCGGGATTCAAAAATACCGGTTTCTGCTGCACGGCGAAGGGGAGGTTCCGGTTGCCGTCCGGCGTTATCAGGATGCGCAGGCCCGGTGGCTGGAGTTTCTTACATAAAAAGCCGCTTTCGCAAGCGGCTTTTTTGCACGAGGAGAATCAATGATTTTCCGGGGGAAGCCGTAATGCGGCTTGCAGAGTAAATACCGACCCCAGCTGCCGAAGCTCCAACGCCCCGTCATATTTCTCGGCCACCCGGCGCATGGTGGGAATCCCCAATCCGTGGCAGCCGGCATCGGGTTTGCTGGTGAGAAAAGAGCTGCTCCCCGTATTCCGGGGCGGGGCGGAATTCTGGCAGATGACGAGGAACACCCCTTGCCTGACCGCCAGCGACAGGGAAATAAAACGCTCACTGCCGGCGGGAAGGCGCTCACACGCCTCCACCGCGTTATCCAGCAGATTTGATAAGAGCATACACAAATCCGCGTCGGCGATGGGCAGGTTTTCGGGGACGCGGACCTCACACTCGATCCGGATGCCGGCGTTCCCCGCGGGGCCGAGCCGCCCCGAAAGGATGGCGTTCACCAGAAAATTTTCCGTATAATAGAGCTGTGGAAGCTCCTCTTTTTGCCGGTCGAGCTCGGCCAAATACGCGCCCAGACGGACATATTCTTCCGCCTGATAAAAAGCCGTCATTGTTTCCACATGGTGACGCAGCTCGTGCTTCAGGGCACGTGCTTGCTCAATGGCGCCGCGCATCTGAGCGGCGCTATCGGCGGCGAACCGATTTTGCAGCTTCATTGCTTGAAGTTCGGCGCTTTCCCGCAAAAGCCGTGCATTCCGGCGCACCATCAGGCCGCCGAAGGCCAGGACCAGCGCGGCCCCCGCGTACTCCTCCTGCCAGAGTCCATAGATCGGCTCGAACTTGTTGGCGTCCCAGAAGTCCGCGAAGAGGCTGACGCCCAGAATGCCCGCGGCGGCCAGCACAAACGGGACCGCGCCATGCTTTTCCCCGCCAAGCCCGGTCCCCGCGCAAAGGGCGAGGAAAGCCCAGATCAGCAGTTTGGCCCCATCCATCAGCCCGCCGTAAAACTTGACGAAACCGGGCGCCGCCGGTATGATGAAAAGTACGGCGGTCATAGACAAAATGCACACGAAAAGTGCGGCGGGGCGCAGAAGCCGCCGGTACCAGGCGTTCCGGCGTAGTCCGGAGGCGACGGCCGCCACCGCCGCCGCCTCGCAGAGCGCCAGAAGCCAGGAGGCGTCCTCCACCGCGTACCAGAGCGTCCCTGAAAGCCCCAGCTGCCACACGAATGGATGAAGGCAGTGGACGGCGAAGGCGAGGCAGAGGACGCCGAAGTGGAGGAAAAGCCCATCCCTTTCCCGCGAAAACCACAGCGACAGGGAGAAGATCGCCAGAGTCAGCGCCGAAACCACCGCCGCAGAATATACCAGTGTGCGAAGAAAGGACATTTGCCCAATGGCTTCAGCGGTGCCCAGCATGGGCGGGTAGGTGAGGCCGCTGTAGTAGTGGCTCCGATTGACGGTTTCCAGCCGAAGGCCGGTGTCACCGCCACCCACGGGGACATCGATCACAGCGCCCGATCCAGTGGATGCCGTCGGCCGTTGGTTCACATAAAGCGTATATTCGGTGAAGACCTGCGGCAGCTCCAGCAGGAGGGTGCGGGGCGGGCCTTCATAGCGCAGAGTCAGGGTATAGGTCCCTTCGCCAAAGGGGGAATCCCGGCCCGGCAGAAATGAAAAATTGGAATACTGCCCAATGAAAACCTCCCGTCCGTCCAGGAGCCAGCCGTCGACCAGCGGGATGGGTTTCGTCAAATCGCTTTCGGAAAAAGAAAACACGCCGTCCTCGCCGTAAGGGGGGCCGGCGGTATATTTGTTATCGAAGCGGTAGGTGTCGGCCAGCAGCAACGCGAACGCCAGCAGGGAGCACGCCGCGCAAATCCAGGAAAGGAGACGGTATTCATGAAGTTTTTGCATCAATTAACGCTCCTTTCTCTCTGCGCCGTATTGCCGCTGGGGATGGTCTGTCCGGTCCACGCGGAGGGGGAGCCGCCCCAGGCGCGGGTCTACCGCGCAGCGGACGACAGCCCGTATCAAATCCGATTCAACCGGGACATCGATTTTGGGCTCATTACCCGGAACATCGGCGAGGATGACTTCTACTGGGACAGCGGGAGCGACACGTTTGCACTGCTGTGGGACGAGGGGGAATTCGACGCCGCGGTGGGGCGGGGAGAAACCGCGTTCACCATGACGGGCGAATACGGCCTTCCCGGTCAAAGTTCCCCGGAGCTGGCGGAACTTTGGGACATGGGACTCGTGACCATGCCGGACCCGCCGAGGCTGCTGGTCCATATTCGCCTCCGGGACGATCAGACGGTTTACAGTGTCCAGGACGAGGAGATCATATGGAAGGTGCGGGAGGACACGCTCTTTGAGGATGCCATACGGTATCAGGACACCCTGACGCTGCGGCCGGCGGAGGGGGCAAACCCCTATCAAGACCCCGCCAGCCTGGATTTTTGCGTCACCTGGAACCGGGCCGACTATGAAGCGGGCATCGGGAGCGGCGCGGAAACCTTCACGATTTCCGGCATTTACGGAGAGCCGGACTGGGACGAGATGAAGGGCTGGGCCAGAGCGGAGGGAACCGCCGTGGCGGCGGTGGCCGTTGAGAGGGAACCCGGCGAACCGCTTGTTTACCGGGATCCGGCGGCCGACGACCTCGGCGGCATGGTCTGCGCCGCCTACGTGACTTCGGGAACGCGGTTTGATGAGCTGCGCCTTCCGGAGGAAGCGACGCTGCGCCTGGTGGACGGGACCTATCAGGACACGCGGCGCTTTGCTTACCGGTGGAGCCGCGAGGCATTTGAAGCGGGCATCAAGCCGGGGGCGGAATGTTTTACCGTTCCGGGCAGCTACGCCCCCCATGCCGCTTGGACCGGCGGGGAGAAGCAGCGCTGGGACGACGGGCTAATCCTGGTGGACATGCCCGTTCCCGAACTCACCGTCCATGTGCTGCGGGACAGGGAGTTCCCCTTCACCGCCGACGTCAGGATCAACAGCTACGGCGATCTGGGCCCCTATTTTGCGTTCCCCTGGGTCGCGGGGATGGAAAAAGCCGTCCTCGCCTACTCCCTGGACAACGAAACCTGGTATGAGGAACCCTGGTCCTGGGATGACCTCCCCAGCGACCAGCGGCAAAGCGGAAGATTTGAATACACGCTGATTGCCGCGGATGAGGATTACAATCCGATGATAACAGAATCCACCGCCGTTTTGTATGTGAAAGTGACGGTCGTTGGCTCCCCTTTCGCGGGGGTCACGAAAGTTTTTGACCTCAAGCCGTCCTCCGGGGGTTGGGATATGACGCCCCACGACGACAACAGCGGCGACCACGGCGGCGGGGGCCAGGGAGAAAACGACCGCCCAGGCAAAGAGAAGTCGGACGACGCGCCGGAGCGCTCCCCCGAGACGGGCGCATCCTCCGGGCCAAAGCCCGCCGGACCCACATCCGAGCCGCCGGAAAGCGGGCAAACGCCTCAGCCCTCCCAGGCAAAGCCGCTGGCTGATAAGACGGGCGGAGCCGCCAAAACGGATCTTGCATCCCGGGAAGATTCCGTCGGCCCATCGTCAGAAGCGGCAAGCGAAAAAGAGGATGCGGCGCCGGTATCGGTTCCCGATCCCCCGGCCAGCCCTGTGGCCGCGGCCGCGTCCAATCCCTCGCCCCCCCATGTCCCCGGTTTCGCGGCGGCGACGGCTGCCACGGCCGCGCTGGTCCTGGGGGCCGCGATCTGGTCCCATCGGCATGGAAAACAAAAATAAGAAACCCCATGCACCTGCTCTTCTGCCTGAAGAGCAGGTGTTTTTCTATTATACGTTATACGGTATCACAGAAACTCCCGCCGCGTCAACCGGCCGTCATTGCATTCGTACCGTATATGTGACGTTGGT
The DNA here is from genome assembly GCF_030825285.1 of Anaerotruncus massiliensis (ex Togo et al. 2026). Taxonomy (NCBI): domain Bacteria; kingdom Bacillati; phylum Bacillota; class Clostridia; order Eubacteriales; family Oscillospiraceae; genus Anaerotruncus; species Anaerotruncus massiliensis (ex Togo et al. 2026). Next base: position 56,794 of record NZ_JAPJQF010000006.1, on the reverse strand, counting down.
GCAAAAGGTCACACGAGAAATGCAAAAACTGATAAAATTATGATAATTGTATCGCGTATCCGACAATCAGGGTTAAGAGAGGGGGCATGCCCCCTCTCTTAACCGCCCCATGGGGCGGTTAAATTCCTTTGTCAGAGAGCAATCTTTATAGGAGGGCGAACTATGAAAAATCACACCTGCCGCCGGGGGCTTTCATTGCTGCTGGCCGTCTGTATGGCGCTGAGCATGACCAACAGTTTTGTGTATGCACAGGCCGGGGAGGAACCGGCGAACATTGTGCAGCAGGATACGGCAGAAGAGGCGGGCAGCTCCAGGGATTCCTCTCCCGCCCTTGACAATACGCCTGTAAAGATAGAGGAGGCAAAGGACCAGCCCGCGCCGAATAGCAGTAGCGGTCTTCCGGTGGACTCTGAGAAGGCGGAGACGCCTGAGCCGCCCGCGCCGCCAACCTGCAGCTGCCCGGCTGCGGACAGCGGCGAGGTGGCGCACAGCGAGGACTGCCCTCTCTACAGAAAGCCGGACGAGCCCGCGCAGGAAAAGAAATGCACCTGCGCCGCGCTTTGCACAGAGGACGCGGTGGATGTGGAGTGCCCCGTCTGCGCCGAACACTGGGAGAGCTGCGCCTTTACGGAGGAGCAGCCGGAAGAAAAATGCACCTGCACCGCGCTTTGCACAGAGGACGCGGTGGATGAAGCCTGCCCGGTCTGCGCCGAACACTGGGAAAGCTGCGCCTGTCTGCCGGAACAGTCCGAAGCGGCAAAGGCGGCGCTGGCGCTGATCGCGGCGCTGCCCACGGTGGAGGAGCTGCAAGCCGAGATATTGGCGGCCTACGAAACGGATACGCCGGACGAGGCCGCCGCTGCCGCGCGCATGGATGAGGTGAGGGCACAGGCGGAGGCCGCCCGCGCGGCCTTCGACGCTCTCTCCGACGAGGAGAAAGCGGCGTTCGACCCCGAGGCGCTCGCCAAGCTCGCTGCGCTGGAAACCATGTTTTCAGTGACGACACTGGCGGATGGCGAGCGAATCCCCCTGACGGATGACGTGACGAAGCTGGAACTCGGCGGGTACTACAGTATCAGCAATGACGCCCAGTACCAGCATTTCATAAACCTGATCTCAGCGAACAACCCCGAAGCGTCGTCGATCCATACCGAGATCGGCACCGGCGCCACCGTCTATCTGGAAACGAGCCTGTATGCGGGCGCCGGCATCGGGGGACCCATCGGCGGGAGCATCATTGACTCCAGCTCGACCCCCGTCCGCTTCAACGGCACCTTTGACGGCCAGGGCCATTCGGTAAACCTGAACATCAACGGCAGCATCTACAGCGGGATGTTCGGGGCCCTGGGGGGCAAGGCGGTGGTGCAGAACGTCGTGGTCACCGGCAAGGTGAACGGCGGCGGCTACACCGGCGGCATCGCGGGGAAGGCCTTTGGGGGCACCATCCAAAACTGCGTCAGCCTGGCGGAAGTCAGCGGCGCGGGCAACGTGGGGGGCATCGCGGGGAGCGCCCGCAACATCAAAAACTGCGCCAGCAGCGGCAGCGTCACCGGCACCGGGGAGGCGGTTGGGGGCATCGTCGGCTCCATCGGCGGGGCGCTGGACCACTGTTACAGCACCGGCACCGTCAGCGGCGCGCGCTATGTGGGGGGCGTCGCCGGGGTCAGGGGCAGCGAAACGGTGGGGTACCTGTACGCCCTGGGGGAGAAGGTCACCGGCACCCAGGATGTGGGACGGGTGCTGGGGGGCACCAACAGCGCCGGCACCCCCGAGGGGCCCTTTTATGCCCGGGCGGACCTCCTGTTCGGCGCCGCCGGGTCGGAGCGGACCATCGCCAGCGGCACCGGGGTCAGCGACACCGGCATCCACGGCGAGAGCATCGAGGTCCCCAAAGAAGGGGCCCAAAAGGTTTCCGCCGTCGTGAACCTGGGCAGCAGCGGCTGGAGCTATGGGGACGACGGACTCTTTACCTACGGCGTAAAGCTGCCCCTGCCCACAACCACCGGGGGAGGAACCCTTGGCGCCATCCGGCCCACCCTGCCGGGGAGCTACCGGGAGCCGGACAACAGGCCCGAGCATCTGACCCTGGAGCCCAGCGCGGTGACCATGGCGGTGGGCAAGAGCCGCGACATCATGGCTCTGACAAAAAGCGACGACCAAAAGGTGGAAAACAGAGAGGACAGCTGGACAACAAAATCTAACAATGAAAGTATAATTAAACTCGATGGATTTTTTGAACAGTGCACTATTTATGCAAAGGCGGTCGGCACGGATACCGTGACCGCCAAGGCAAACGATGGGCAAACCGCCTCCTGCGCCGTCACGGTGGTGGAGGCCCCCACCACCGTGACGTTGGACCAGTCCAGTCTGACTCTGAACGCCGGGGATACCGGAACGCTAAAGGCCGCGGTCGACGGAACCACTTACCAAGAGGTGGTCTGGAGCAGCGACGACGAGGGCGTGGCCATTGTGGACGAAAACGGCAAGGTCACCGCTCGGGCCGGGGGAACGACCTGGATCACCGCCGCCTCCGCCCTGGACGACAAGGTGTACGCTCGCTGCACCGTGACGGTCAGGCCCCATGCCAGCGGCGTTACCCTGAACAAAACCGCCATGAGCATCGAAAGAACCAGGTCGGAGTTCCTCACCGCCACGGTGAAGCCCAACGGCGCGGCGGATAAAACCGTCAGCTGGAAGAGCAGCGACGAGAGCGTCGCCACGGTGACCGCCAACGGTAATGTCACAGGCGTCGCCTTGGGCACCGCCACCATCACCGTCACCACCAATGACGGCGGGCATACCGCCTCCTGCCTTGTCACCGTCACCGAACTGTGCACCTGCGCGCTGAATAACTTGCAGCTTACGGGCACAGACCCCATCATCATCCCGGTGGACGCGCCCAGCGCCACCCGGGAGATCGTGGGGAAGGCCGTCTATGCGTCTACTGACGAATGCCCGGCGCACCCCGAGAGGACGATCTCTTACAGCTGCGAGATCGAGAATAATACCGCGGGCGCCACCCTCGAAGGGAATATCCTGACCGTCACCCAGGCGGGCGAGGTAACCGTCCAAGTCACCGCCACCGCCCAGCCCAGCGAAAAGACGAAGTCGGCGCAGGCCACCATCACCGTGACCAAGGCGAAACCGGTGGAAGCCGCCCCCAACATCGGCATCGACTACGTGGCGGAAATCCTCACCGGCTTTGCGGAAGGCGGCGGCTACACGGTAAACGGCAGCCCCGTCACCCTCGACGGCACCACGCTCCACATCGCTGAAAGCTACTTCGGCCAGACCCTTTCCATTGTGAAAAAGGGCGGCGATACCACCGACGACAGCGCGCCCCAGTCCCTGACGGTGCCCGCGCGCCCCGCCGCGCCCGCCACCCCCACGGGGGGCGAAGGGGAGATCACGGGCGTGGACGGCACCATGGAGTACCGGCTTTCCACCGCAAGCGCCTGGACGGCGGTGCCGCAGGGCGCGACCGCCCTCAGCCTTGCACAGGGGGCCTACCGGGTGCGTGTAAAAGCGGTGGACGGCGCGTCCTTCGCCAGCCCGGCAAAGGAGGTCATCGTGGCCGCCATCCCCGACATGAAGATCACCGTCACCCTGGACGGGCAGTCCGTGCAGGGCGCCAGCCTCGCCGACGCCGTGCGCCGGTCGGGGCTTACCGCCAGCGCCATCAAACAGCTCACCGTGACGGCGGGCGAGGTCACCGCCGACGACTGGAAGGGATTTGAAACCGCAGATGCGAATGCCGCCGACAAGACGCTGCCCGCCCTCACCGACTTTGTCGTGGAGGACGCGGTGCAAAGCGTGGCGGACATCCCCCACCACAACACCAACCTGTTCCCCGCTACCATCCGGCGGGTGCGCATCCCCAAGGTCAAAGTGATCGGGGAAAGCGCCTTCTACGAATGTAAGGCCCTGGAGAGCGCCGACTTCCCTGACGCCACCGCCATCTACGGGAACGCATTTTTCCGGTGCGGGAATTTGAAAGAGGCCAGCTTCCCCGCGGTGACAACGATCCGGGATATGGCGTTTTGGTACTGCGAAAAGTTCGACTCCCTGACCCTGGGGGCCACCCCGCCTGCCGCGCCAAATGGGCATCGGCCCTTTGACGAAACCTTACCCGAGTTCCGCTTCCTCCACTTTGTGGGCGCAGACGGTGCGCCCCTTTCCGGCGAAACCCTGGAAGCCGTCCGGAAGGCCTACGACGACGTCGCCGGCTCTAATGGCAACGTGGCGGGGGACGGCCTCTGGTATGGTTGGACGGTGCGGGCCTCCGAGATCACCATTGACAAAGCGGTGCAGACCGTTTCCTACTCGGGCGAGGCCCGGGCCTTTGCCGTAAAGCCCACCCCCGGCGGCATCACCGGTTTTACCGTGACCTACCGGCAGAACGGCGCGAAGACGACCCCCATCGCCGCGGGGACCTACGACGTGACGGTGGCCCGCGCCGCCGAGAGCACCCACCCGGCACTGGAGGAAACCATCCCCGGCGGATTGGTCGTCAGCCCCGCCGTCCCCACCCTCGCCTGGCCCGCGGCAAGCCAGACCATCCAGGAGGGCGGGAGCATCACCCCGCCCAGCGTCACCCTGGTGAACGGCGAAAGCTACAGCGCCGCCCAAAACGGCGAAATCACCTACGCCTATAAGTCCAGGACCGCAAGCATCGCCTCGTTTTTCCGGGGCTTATTCAGCGACGGTTACACCGGCGGCCTGCCCACAGCGCCGGGGGAGTACCTGGTGCGGGCGGGGCTTGCGGCCAGGGGCAACTACGCCGCCGCCGCCACCGCAACCGACCTCCAGCTCACCATCGAGGAAACGCCCGCCGCCGCCATCACCGTCAAGGTGAACGGCTCTCAGCCGGTGGGCGGGGACGACCTGGAGAAGGCAGTGGCGGCCTCAGGCGTCGGTCTTGACAAAATCACCGCGCTGGAGATCGCGGCGGGGGAGATCACCGCCGACGATTGGACCTGGTTTACGGAAAAGAGGGAAAGCCTTATCGCCCTCGCCAGCTTTGAGGCGGCCGGGTCGGTAACGGCCGCGCCGATCCCCAACGTCGGGAACCTCAACGGGAATAATGGCGTCTTTCCCGGCAGCATTGTGTCGGTGAAGCTTCCAGGGCTCACCGCCATCGGGAACGGCGCGTTTATGTACTGCAAGGAGCTGACCACGGCGGAGATGCCCGAGGTCACCCAGATCGGAATGAATGCGTTTGCGAATTGCGAAAAACTGACCGAGGCCGCCTTCCCAAAGGTGGAGGTGCTGCCGAAGTTTGCGTTCGCCAACTGCTCCGCCCTGGAAAAGATCGATTTCAGGGGACTCAAAGCCGCTGGCCAGGGGGCCTTTATGAACTGCAAGGCCCTAAAGGAGGTGAGCCTGCCGGAACTGACGGCCCTCCAGGCCGCCACGAACGACAGCGCCGTCAACCTGTTCAGAGGCTGTACCGCTCTCCAAACCATATCCATGCCCAAGGCTGGATCCGTATCCAACAGCATGTTTTACAGCTGCACCGCACTGACCGTCGTCAGCTTCCCCCAGGCAGCGAGTATTGGCATCAGCGCCTTTTATGGCTGTTCCAATCTGGCTGAGGCCTCCTTCCCCAAGGCGGCTTCTATCGGCTCGAACGCGTTTTACGCCTGCACAAAGCTGGCTACCCTGAAACTGCCGGCCGATCCTCCCAGCGTATCCAATTCCGAGGTTTTCAGAGGCTGCGCTTCCAAGCGTTCCCTGACCCTTCTGGGGACGGACGGCAATACCCTTACCGGCGACGCCCTCGCCGCCGCGCAGGCCGCCTACGACGGTGTGACCGAAAACGGCAACGCGGCGGGGGACGGCCGCTGGTACGGCTGGCTGGTGGGGGAGCCGAAGATCACCATCGGGGAAACGGTGCAGACCGCCACCTACTCGGGCGGCGGCTGGACCTTTACCGTGACGCCCACCCCGAGCGGCGTCACCGGCTTCACGGTCACGTACCAGCAAGACGGGACCCCCGTCGCTTCCCCGACGAACGCGGGGACCTATGACGTGACGGTGTCGCGCCCCGCCGACAGCACCTATGCGGCGTTTGAGAAAACAATTTCCGGTGGACTGGTCATCAATCCGGCCACCCCAACCCTGACATGGCCGGCGGAAAGCCAGACCATCTCCGTGGGCGGGAGCATCACCCCGCCCGGCGTCACCCTGGTGAACGGCGAAACTTACAGCGCCGATGTCAACGGCGAGATCGTCTACGCCTACAAGCCCAAAACCGCGACGGTCGCCTCGTTCTTCCGGAGCTTATTCAGCGACGGCTACACCGTCGGCCTGCCCACGGCGGCGGGGGAATATCTGGTGCGGGCCGGGCTGGCGGCCATGGGCAACTACGCCGAAGCCTCCACCGAAACCGACCTCCAGCTCACCATAACGGAGGCGCCTGCCGATAAGATCACCATCACTCTGGACGGTGGTTCCGCCAGCGGGGCCAGCCTGGAGGAGGCCGTGACAAAGAGCGGCAGGGAGGCGGCAACGGTCAAGGCCCTCACGGTGACGGCAGGCGAGCTGACCGCCGATGACTGGACCTGGTTCCAAGGAAAGTTTTCGGCCCTCACCGGCTTCACGGTGGCGGAAGGCGTGACCGCCGCGGATATCCCCGCCGGCGAGGTAAACCTCCCTGTCTTCCCCACGACCATCCAGAGGGTGCATGCCGCAGGAGTGAAAACCGTCGGCGGCCGCGCGTTTACAGGCTGTCTGAGGCTTACCACAGCCAGCTTCCCCGACGCGACAACCCTTGGCCAAAATGCGTTTTATTGCTGCACCGCCCTCACGGGCGCCAGCTTCCCCAAGGTGACGAAGGTCAGCGCCGACGCCTTCAACGGGTGCGGGCGCCTTTCCACCGTGGATTTTTCGGCCGCGACGATCATTGACATCAGGGCGTTCCAGGACTGCGAGACCCTCACCGCCCCCGTCTTCCCCGCCGCGAAATACATCGGCAACTCCGCGTTCCTTAATTGTGACGGCCTCACCACCCCCAGCTTCCCCGTGGCCGCATCCATCGGCGCCAATGGGTTCAAAGGCTGCACAAAGCTGACGGCCCCTGTCTTTGGGGATGTGACAGACATCGGAGCTTCGGCGTTTTATAACTGTGGGAAGCTTGTAGACGCCAGTTTCCCCCAGGTCCTGGCCATCAGCAACAACACGTTTTATAACTGCACCTCTCTCGTGAGCGCCAGCTTCCCCGGGGCAAAGCAAGTGAACTCATACGCATTTGAAGACTGCAGGAACCTGGAAACAATCAGCTTCCCCGAGGCGATAACCATTGGCAGCAATGCGTTCAAGGGGTGCAACGCCCTCGCCAGCGCCGCCTTCCCCAAGGCCAACTTCATTGGCGACGGCGCATTTGAGAATTGTGCGGCGCTGAAAACCCTCACCCTGGGCGCGGCCCGGCCCACTTCGGTTTCCGCCACCGCCTTTACGGGATGCCCGGACGACCGCAAACTGGCGCTGGTGGGCGCGGACGGTGCCGTGCTGGCAGACGATGACGCCGCATGGGCGTCTTACAAGGCGGCAGGCGACGGCGACACCACCGACAGCTACTGGTACGGCTGGAAGCTGCCCGCAAAGGACCTGCCCGCCGCCAAGATCGCCATCACGCTGGACGGCGGTTCCGCCGGCGGGGCCAGCCTGGAGGGCGCCGTGGCAAACAGCGGCAAGGACGTGGCAGGAGTCAAGACCCTCACGGTGACGGCGGGGGAGCTTATCGCTGGAGACTGGGCCTGGTTCAAAGAGAACTTTACGGCCCTCACCGACTTCACGGTGGCGGAAGGCGTGACCGTGGCGGACATCCCGAGCGACAAGATCTTTCCCTCAAGCCTCGAGCGCGTCTTCATCCCCCAGGCAATCAAAATCGGCAACGATGCGTTTGGGAACTGTAACGGGCTTTCATACGCCAGCTTCCCTCGGGTGACGAAGATCGGTAATAAAGTGTTTGGAAGCGGCGCCCAACTGAAAACGCTTCGGCTGGGCGCGATCCCGCCCGCCGTGAGCTATGACACTGCGTTCGAAGGCTGCCCGGCCGAGCGTTCGCTGGTCCTTGTGGACGCGGACGATCAAGAGCTTTCCAGCGAGGCCCTCGCCGCCGCGCAGAAGGCCTACATCTCCTGTTACGACGAGAATCCGTTCGACCACCGGTGGTATGGCTGGAAGGTCACGGAGCCCGCCCCCACCGCAATCACCATCAAGGTGAACGGCGGCAACCCGGTGGAGGGAGCCAATTTGAACGACGCGGTTTTCAACTCCGGAGGCGCGGACAAGGTTGCAACGCTGGAGGTGCTGTCCGGCGAAATCACCGCTTTCGACTGGAAAAACTTTCATAGCCCATACACCTATGATCAAAACGCTCTAAAGAGCTTTTCGGTTGCGCCCGAGGTCAAAGTGGAAAAAGAGATGGGCAGCGCAAAGTTCAGCAACAGCGCGCTGGAGAGCGTCAGCATCCCGCAGGCGGTCGCCATCGGAGACGTTGCGTTCATCAATTGCTCTCATCTTTCCAGCGTAACCATTCCAGAGGCGACCTCCATCGGGGGACAGGCATTTCGGGACTGTGCCGCCCTGACAAGCGCCGACTTCCCGAAGGCGGCCTCGATTGAATCGGGCGCGTTCATGGGTTGCGGGGCGCTCGCGACGGTTACCCTTTCCTCCGCAACCGAGCTTAAAACAGATACCTTTGAGAAGTGCACGCAGTTGACGGCCGTCAAACTTCCCCAGATAACGAGGATTTGGTCTGATGCGTTTGAAGGCTGTACATCGCTCGCTTCCATCAGCTTGCCGGCCGCTCCGCCGACGGCATCTAAGTCCTCGTTCAGCGGCTGTCCCTCTCCGCGCGCAATCACCTTTGTGGACGCGGGCGGCGCGCCGCTCACCGGCAGCGCCTTGAAGGCGGCGCGGGCTTCCTACAAGGCTGTGGCGGACGGCAACACGGACGACGACCTTTGGTACGGCTGGACGATCGGCAGCGGCGATTCCGCCGGAACCGGCGGCGACCTGACCGCACCGCTGACCCAAGACAAGGTGGACGGCGTGTTCGGGCCTGGCCACGCCACGCTGGACGGCACCACCAATCCCCCCACCATTACAATCAACAACGATGTCGTGGTGGATGAAACCATCGTTGTCAAAGCCGGGGTCGATGTGGTCATCGACCTGGGCGGAAACACCATCACCGGCAAGCCCGGCGTGAGCCCTGTCATCATCATTGAGAGCGGCGCGGACGTGACCATCAAAGGCCCCGGCTCGGTCAACGGCGTCGATGGCGAAAATAAACCCGGTGGGACCGGCGGCAATGGCGGCGACGGCATTCAGGTCGACGGCAGCCTGACGGTGGACGACGGCGCGGATATAAACGGCGGCGCGGGCGGCAGCGGCGATGTGGGCGGCAACGGCGGCGACGCCATCACCGGCAGCGGAAACATTACCATCAACGGCGGCTCCGCCACGGGCGGCGACGGCGGCAGCGGCGCGGGCGGCAACGGCGGCAACGGCGGAGACGGCGCGTCCTCAACCGGCTCTGGAACGGTTGACGTTGGCACGGACGGCAGCGCCGCCGGCGGCAACGGCGGCAACAGCACCGGCGGCAATGGCACGGGCGGTGCGGGCGGCAACGGCACCCAAACCAGCGCGGGCGGCTCCACCACCGTGAACGGTGAAACAAACGGCGGGAACGGCGGCAGCGGTTCCGGCACGGGTGGCGGCGGAAATGGCGGCAACGGCACGGTGATCGACGGCGGTACGGCCGGCGGGAACGGTTCCGCCACCGGCGGCGACGGAGGCGGCGTGCCCGAGGACGGCACAGGCAATCCCGGCACGGGCGGGCAGGGCGTTTCCGGCGGCGATGCGGGCGACGTCGCCAGCACACCCGGTTCCACCGGCGTGTCCGGCTCTGTGATCACCATCACCGTACAGCCCGCAGACAAAACGGTTGCGGCGAACGGCAGCGCCGACTTCACGGTGGAAGCCACGGCCAGCGGCGGCAAAACGCTGATCTACCAGTGGTATCAGATGCTGGGCGACAAGCCGAATCCGAGCAAGGACACCCCGCTTACAAACGCGAAGACATTCACGGCAAACGACAAGAATTATACTGGCATCCGGAGCACCATTTACCAATTCTATTGCGTGCTGTCCGCCAACGGGGCGGAGAGCGTCACCACAAGGGTCGCCACCCTGACGGTCAGCAACGAAACCAGCGGACTCACCGCCCCGCTGACCCAAGAGAAGGTGGACAACGCCTTTGGTCCGGGCAACGCGACGCTCCGGCCGGATGGCACGATCAAGATTGAAAAAGATGTTACCCTGGACGATCCCATCCGGGTGGAAACCGATGTGACCATCGACCTTGGCGGCCACACGATCAACGGCGCCAACGGTCAAAACGGTTCGGACGGCAAGCCATCCTTCGTGGTGGTGGGCGATCACACCCTTACGATCATCGGCGGCGGCACGATTTCCGGCGGCGATGGCGGCGATAACCCCGGCGGTACAGGCGGCGACGGAGCGCCCGGCGTCGACCTGGGTTCGGACGGCAACATTTCTGTTGACGATGGCGCCATCACCGGCGGCGACGGCGGCAGCGGCTCTACTGGCGGAAATGGCGGAAACGGTGTCACTGGCGGCGGTGGCAGCGACGTCGAAATCGGCACGGGAGGCAGCGCCTCCGGCGGCAACGGCGGCGACGGCTCCACCGGCGCGGGCGGCAACGGCGGCGATGGCACGTCCACAGGCGGCAGCACCGTTGTCAACGGTGAAACCACCGGCGGCAACGGCGGATCCGGGAGCACAACCGGCGGCGATGGGGGTAACGGCTCGACCTCGGCCGGTTCCGGCTCTATTGATGTAGGTACCGGTGGGAACGCGACTGGCGGCGACGGCGGCAACGGAACAGGAAACGGCGGCGGCGGCAACGGCGGCAATGGCACCGAAACCGGCGGCTCCACCACGGTCGGAGGAAACACCGCCGGCGGCTCTGGCGGCATGGGATCCGGCACGGGCAACGGTGGTGACGGCGGCGACGGCACGGTCATCGGCGGCGGTGCGGCTGGCGGGAATGGTTCCGCCACCGGCGGCGACGGCGGAAACATCCCTGGCGATGGTACCGGAAATCCAGGCGCCGCTGGCGAAGGCGTCAGCGGCGGCGATGCGGGTAACGTCAACAACACCCCCGGCAAGGCCGGCTTTAAGGTCACAGCAATCGTGGATGACACGAAGGCCGGGACCACCGTGACCGCACCTGAAAAGGATCTGGCCGACGCGGTAATCACGCAAGAGGATATCGATAACAACCGCAACGTCAAGGTGGAGCTGATCGTCGAAAAGAGGGATGATCAACCCGATAAGACTCTTGTGGAACAAACCTTGGGAGGAACCAAGGCGGACACCATCGGCGTCTACTTCGAGATCACGCTTGAAAAGACCGTGACCGAAAGCGGGACGACAAAGCCGACGGAAACGATCACCGAGTCGCACCAACCGATCGAGATAACCATAACCATCCCTGACGATATGCGCGGCGGCAGCAATTATGTGGTCATCCGCGTACATGATGGCAGCGCTGTGGCTTTGCCAACCACGCAGTCCGAAAACAAGCTGATATTCCAAACCGACAAATTTTCCACCTACGCCATCGCGTACACCCCGGGTGGAACGACCCCGCCCGCACCGCCGCACGGCGGTGGTAGCCATGGAAGCAATGGAGGCTCTTCCCCGGATAACGATCAGTACGAATTCTGGATGGGCGTCAAGGACAAAATTAACGGCGCGCGGGATGGGGACGTGGTCAAGGTGAACGCACATGGCTACGACAAGATGCCATGGAGCGTCATGGACGCCCTTCGCGAGAATAGCGGTGTGAACCTTGTCATCTCCTGGAATGGTGAAACCATCACGATCCCAGAGGGGAAAGCTCAGAAAAACGAATCCGGCCGGATATATTGGCCGCTCAGCAAGCTGGCGGAACTGTACGCGGGGATTGCCGAGAGCACCGTTCTCAATCCCGCTGCGGAAACGAACCCCGAAACAGGCGGACCCGGCAAGTATATTCCCGTGACCGGAGGCGTCCTATATGAGGTGACCGCGCCTGCGGCAGAACCTGTCCGGCCTTCCATTCCCGGGCAGGCGGTGCGGCTCCAGACGGATGTGCCTGAAACCATGACCCCGCCGGACGCGGGATTCCAAGCGGATGCTTATGCTGGCACCCCTGATGCTGGGATGGCGGAGCACAGTGTAAACGGAATATCCCTTGCAATCGCCGCGGTGATACTGATGATTCTTGCAGGGTATGGGGTGTGGACTTGGAAAAAGAAAAAAAGTTAACATTCGCACCCCAATTACAGGAATTGCGTCGCAGCCGCGGCCTGACCCGAGCGCAACTCACGAACAGCATAGGAGAGAAACAGGAAACCGTCAGCGGCTGGGAACGCGGCAAAGAGGCGCCGGGAGTCGTCACGATTGTCAAGCTGTCGGATGCCCTTCAGGTTTCGATCAATTACCTTTCGAATAATTGTTTCATCCAAATTTAAATCCAGCAGCCGATCTTTTTTATCCTCAACCCGCCGGCGGCCAAAAATTCCGCAAGGACCTGTTCCGGAGCAAACGGAAGCCGGTCGGCGAAATCTGGCGCGGGGAGCCCGTCGAGGGCGTCACCGAAATTGTCCGGTTTGCGCCGAGCGCCTGCAACACGCAGCCGTGGCTGGTGGAACGCGAAGGCGACGCCTTGCGCGTGTACCGCGTGCGCAAGCCGGGCAGGAGCGGGATCATGCCCGCCGGCCAGGTGGCGTTCTACAACCAAATCGATCTGGGGATTTTCTTGTGCTTTCTGGACCTCTGCCTTCAGCGGCGTCACATCCGGTACGAGGCGAAGCTGCACGCGGACCCCGGTTCGGACGGGGAAAAGACGCTGGCCGCGGTCTATAAATGGAAGCGGGACTGAATGAACGCCGAAGGGGCCGCTCTATGAGCGGCCCCTTCGGCGTTCATGCGTCCGGTTCGACCGGGACGCCTTTCTGTGATTTCATGACGTTTTGTTGATATTCATAATTTTTATACCAATTGTCTAATGAGTCCCAGCCCCGTAGGAGCAGGCCGTAACCCTGCTGCGCGAGCAGCAGCGGGCGCGGGGTGACGAGGCAGGCGTGGTCCTGCCGCCAGGCCTCGAACGCATTGAAGGGCTCCAGGGAGATGGCGTACTGCCTGCCCAGCAGGGCGACGCTGTATCGGAGTTCCCCGGCGGGCGCGATCTCAAGCGCGCGGACGCCGGCTGCGTTTTCATAGCGGGAGCTGGTGGTGTCGACCCACAGGAAGAGGGCCAGCCAGCCCGTCAGGATCAGGGTCAAAAGAAAGGAAACCCAAAAGAGGCGCGCATCTCTGTTTAACATCCTGTATTTTCACCTTAGGTTTATACCAATAGACTATCCATTTGGAGCAGTTTCCGGGGATGCTTCGCGGTTTTCGTTGAGCATCCGCGCGAGGGACTTCCCGACCAGTTCGGCGGTATAGACGCTCTCGTCGAGGGTGTTGGCGTTGGAGCCGACCTCGAGGAGCAGCGAGCCGGTGGTCAGATCCATGTTGTATTTTCGGTAGCAGAAGAAGATCGGGCGGGTCAGCTCGGGGGTGTCCTGCTCGATGGCGTCCTGAAGGGACGCGGCAAAGCGCAGGTTTTCCCGCCACTCGGGGACGTTCATCGTGCCGTCGTCGCTGCCGGTGATGATCATGAGCTGGGCGGCCTTGCGGCCGTTGATCTCCACCGTGGGCTTGACGATGAGGTCGTCCTCCCGCTGGATGGCGTCGCGGTGCACGTCGAGCGCGATCTTGATGGTCGGATACTTCTCCAGATAGGACTTGATCGTTTCGGCGCTGCGCTCGTAGGAGCCGTTGTAGGAGGGGTAGTCGTGCTGGGTCGTATCGTGCACGACCCCGATCCCCGCGTCCCGCAGAGCCTTTTCCAGCGCGTTGCCCACCGCGACCATATTCTTAGTGTTGTCCGTTGACCGCCAAGTATTCCGCATGTCATAATTTTCACTGTCGTAGGGCTCGTAGCTCTCGGTCGCGTGGGTGTGGAAGATGAGCACCTGCGGCGCGGGGGTGTCCTCCAGCCGGATGTTGAGCCCCTGCTCCATGATCTCCCGGATGTCGTCGGCAGGCACCTCGGTATAGTTGCGGAGCAGGCCCTCGCCGTAGGGGATCAGGCTGTCGCCCGAGCCCGCCATGTTCTCCTGCACGATCCGCCCCCGGTATTCCGCGGGCACGGGATGGGAGTTGTCCGCGGCGGGAGAGGGGTCGGCGACGCGCACCTGCTTGGCGGGGACGGGGGAGGATTCGGGCAGGCCCTGCGGCGCGGCGGAGGCGTCTTCCTCGTCAAAGGGCGCGACGTAGGGCGCGACCTGGGATTCCTCGCCCTGATAGTAGGCGGGGTCGATCTTGTCCGCGAACCGCGATTCCAAAAGGGCGAGCGACCCCTCGGGCATGTTCACCATCGCCGAGATGAGCGCGGCGCGCTCGGTCAGCTCGCCCAGGTCGGGGGAAAGCGAAAAAACCGCCATAATCGACAGCGGCAGAACAACGACCATTGTAATGACGGCCCCAAGGCGGCGCGCCGGCCCGGGTGCACGACCATATCGTTTCACATTCCCGCCCCCCAAAGCATAAAAAGCGTTTCTATGCATTCTATTCAGGGGGAAGGGGGTTTATGCCGGGGGGTTACGACACGAGGTAGGTGATGTCCTCGAGGGAGAGCTGGGGCTGGAGCGCGGCGTTGATGGCGAGCGAAAGGTGCTTGGCCCCCCGCTCGATGATCGCGTCGATGTCGCGGGGGGTGACCATCATGGCGGAAGCGCCGGGCGCGGCGTCGCGGCCGTCGTCCCCGAGGATGTCGCGGGCGAGGGTCTCGCCATCGACGACGGTGGGGATGCCGACCGATACGACCGGCACGCCGAGGGATTCCTCGCTCAGCTCCCGCCGGGCGTTGAGCACCCCCGAGCCGGGGGAGATGCCGCTGTTGGAAAGCTGGATGGTGCGGCCGAGCCGGTCGAGGGAGCGGGAGGCGAGCGCGTCGATCACGACGACGCAGGCGGGCGCGAGGTCGCGCACGATCGAACGGACGATCTCGCCCGTCTCGATGCCCGTCTGTCCGAGCACGCCGGGCGCGAGGGAGGCCACGGGGCGCAGCCCCGAAAGGCCGGTCTGCTCCGCGAGCTGGGCGGGGATGTGCCGGGTGGCGAGCACCTGGTGGGCGGCGCGGGGGCCGAGCGCGTCGGGGGTAATCTGCTCGTTGCCGAGCCCGACCACGAGCACCGAGCCCTCCGCGGGCAGCAGCGCGGAGAGCTCGTCCGCGACGGCGTGGGTCACGTCGTCCGCCGGTTCCACGCTGGAGGACACGGCGGGCAGTTCAAGGGTGATGTACCGGCCGCACGGCCGTCCGAGACGCTCGGCGGCCTCGGGTTTGGTGATCTCCACGCGGGTGAGCTTGACGCCCGCCCGCTCGTCCTCCGCGATCGAAACGCCGTCAGGCAGGCGGTCCCGGTAGGGTTCGGCGGCTTCCACCGCGAGGTCGGTCCGGATCAGGTTCATGGGGGTCCCTCCGATTCTTGACGAAACTGTTAAAGTTTTTCGCGCGGTTGTAAAAGCCGGGCGGTTGGTGTATATTATAAGGACGGAACGACGCGGCGGCCAAGCCGCGGGATAAAGGAAAGGAAAGCTATGAGCGTGCGGAAAATCGGGGCGCGGATACTCGCCGCCGGCGTGATCATATTGTTGGTCGCCCTGCTTCTTTTATTCAATACGAACTCGGTGTGGGCCCTCATCACACTGGGGCTTTCGATCGTTGTGAACACCGCCGGCCTGGCGATGCTCATGGTGAGGGACAAGAACGCGGATGAATGACGGGGGATAACACCATGGACTACCTGCGCCGCACTTGGGCGGACATCGACCTGGACTGCATCGTACACAACTACCGCGAGCTCAAAAGCCGCCTGACGCCCGGCTGCCGCACGATGGCGGTGGTCAAGGCGGACGCCTACGGCCACGGGGACGGCTACGTCTCCCGCGCGCTCCAGCAGGAGGGCGCCGACTGGTTCGCGGTTTCCAATATCAACGAGGCGATCTCCCTGCGCAGGCAGAAGGTCGCCCGCCCGATTTTGATCCTGGGCTGCACGCCGCCCGAGATGGCGCACACCCTGGCGGAGCTGGGCATCTCCCAGACAGTCTATTCGGAGGAGTACGCGGGGGAGCTTTCCCGCGCCGCGGTCGAACAGAAGGCCGTGATCGACTGCCATGTGAAGATCGACACGGGCATGAGCCGCATCGGCTTTTTCGCCCAGCACGGCCATGAGGCGCGCGCCGCCGAGGAGATCGCGCGGGTGTGCGCGCTGCCCGGACTTTCCTGCACCGGCGTCTTTACCCACTTCGCCTGCGCCGACGAGTGCGCCGGGGACAGCCGGGACTATACCCGGATGCAGTACAGGTCCTTCCTGGACACGGTGGAGCTGCTGGAAAAGCGGGGGATCACCTTCGCGCTGCGCCACTGCTGCAACAGCGCGGCGGCGCTCGCCTATCCCGAGATGCACCTCGACATGGTGCGGCTCGGCGTTGTGCTCTACGGCCTGCCCCCCTCCCCCGAATACGCGGGGATGGCGGACCTGCGGCCCGCCATGTCCCTCTACACCACCATCACGATGGTCAAGACGCTCGAGGCCGGGATCGCCGTCAGCTACGGCCGCCGGTATGTCACCGAGCACGACGGCCAGAGACTCGCCTCCATCGCGATCGGTTACGCCGACGGCTACCGCCGCAACTTCACCAACAAGGGCCGCGTGATCGTTCGCGGACAGTACGCGCCCATCACCGGCGCGGTCTGCATGGACCAGCTCATGGTCGACGTGACCGGGATCGACGGGGCCCGCAGCGGCGACGTCGTCACCCTCATCGGCAGCGAGGGCGGCAAGTCGATCACCCTCGACGATTTTGCCGCGCTCAACGGCACGATCAACTATGAGGAGGCCTGCCTCATCGGCAGGCGGGTCCCGCGGGTATACATACAGGCCGGCCGGGAGATCGCAGCCGTCGACTATGTGATCGCCACGCTGTGAGATTGTCCGCTCGGAGAGCGGCGGAGGTTGTCGGTGGCCGGCCGACGGCGGTTTTAGATTTGCCGCTCGGGAAGCGGCGGAGCTTGTCGGTAGTCGACCGACAGCGAGTTCCTTTCTTGCTTGCCCAAGAAAGGAACCAAAGAAGGGCACGAGGGGCTTAGGCGGCCTGCCCGGGCTGCGCCCGGAGCGCGCTACGCGCGACGGCCGCTCGCGGGCGCTCCGCCCCGCGACCCCGGCTTGAGTCCGCTTCGCGGACCCGGCCCTGCGGGCCGGATTCTCTATCAGGATGGCCTGCGGCCAAATCCCCTGCGACCCCAGCGACGCCTCCGGTTGGCCTTCGGCCAAAGTCGGCGGCGCCCCGTCCACGGATCAGCGAACGAGCTTACAGCATCCCGCCTAGCGCCGCGCCGCGGGCGCAATGCCTCTGCCGGCGAGTCTCCGGAACCGTACCGGGAATGCTTCCGGGGAGACACGCGTAGCACACACACCATGCGCATGTTAGGAGCGCCGCCCACGGGCGGCGCTCCTTTTTGACAGGTCTCCTGTTCCCGTGTTGGGTGCGCCCGCAACCTGACCCCGCGTTTTGACTAGCAAAAGCGCGTGCGCCTCGCGGGAGGGAGCGGGCCGCCCCCTCCTGTGTGCCCGCCCCCAGCGGGTACCGCGGTACTTGCCTTATTGCCGCGGGAGGCTGGACGTGAGCGGTGGGGGGATTCTCAAGGGGGGCGAGCTTTGCGCCCGGCCTTCTTCAAGTGAGTCCCCCTTGAGCGCCCTTCTTCCGCCGACTTCTTGGGCGCGCAAGAAGTCGGCCCGCCCGCCGGGGCGGGACCCGGCAACCTATGCCGCCGAAGGCGGCACATCTGGAGCGCCCCGAAGGGGCGCGAAAAAAGCCCCGCCGGGCGCAGGGCGGAAAATCGAAAACCGCCGCGCGGCAAAACGCGCTTGTGATTCTTGCCGCCCACGGGCGGAAATTCCTGTGAAAGCTCCGCCGCCCACTGGGCGGCAATGAAAAGCGCCGCTGCAACAAAATCCGCTTGATAAATCGGGGTATAGCGAATATAATAGGAACGTTCAAACGAATTCCAGGGCGAAATTGGAGGCAGCTTATGGACAGCAGGGTAGACCGCTTTTTCCACGGCATCAAGGGCAAGAAAATCTCCGTCATCGGCATCGGCGTGAGCCACAGCGACCTCATCAGCCGGCTGAACGACTACGGCGCGAAGGTGACCGCGCACGACCGCCGCACCCGCGAAGAGGTGGGGGAGGCGATCTGCAACAATTTTGAGGCGCGCGGGGTCAAGCTCCGCCTCGGGGAGGACTATCTCGAAAACATCGACGCGGACATCGTCCTGCGCACGCCGGGGATGAAGTTCCACCACCCTGTGCTGGAGCGGCTGCGCCGCGACGGGGTCGCCGTCACGAGCGAGATGGAGCTCTTTTTCGACCTCTGCCCCTGCAAGACGATCGGCATCACCGGCAGCGACGGCAAGACGACCACCACCACGCTGATCGCCGAAATCCTCAAGGAGGCGGGCAGGCGGGTGCATGTGGGCGGCAACATCGGCCGCGCGCTCATGCCGCTCATCCGCGACATTCGCGAGGGGGACTTCGCGGTGGCGGAGCTGTCGAGCTTCCAGCTCATCTCGATGCGGGAGAGCCCCGACATCGCGGTGGTCACCAACATCACCCCCAATCATCTCGACGTGCACAAGGATATGCAGGAATATATCGACGCCAAGCGCAACATCTTCGCGCACCAGGGGGCGTTTTCCCGTACCGTGCTCGGCGTGGACAACGACGTCGCCGCCTCCTTCGCCAACCCCGAATGCGTGCGGGGCCAGCTCTTCGAGTTCTCGGTCAAGCGCCCGGTGCGCACCGGCGCGTTTCTCGGGGAGGACGGCATTATCTACATGTCGGTGAACGGCGAGCGCACCAAGATCATGCACGCCGCCGAGATCAAGCTCCCCGGCCTGCACAACATCGAAAACTACCTCGCCGCGATCTGCGCCACCTGGGGCTATGTCGACCGGGAGGCGATCTACAACGTCGCGGTCGAATTCGACGGGGTGGAGCACCGCATCGAGTTCGTCCGGGAGAAGGACGGGGTGCGCTGGTACAACGATTCGATCGCCACCACACCCACCCGCACGATCGCCGGGCTGGAGAGCTTTGACCAGAAGCTCGTCATCATCGCGGGAGGCTACGACAAAAAAATCCCCTTCGACCCGCTCATCCCCAAGCTGGTGGAACGGGTCAAGACGCTCATCCTGATCGGCGCGACCGCCGACACGATCGAGGCGGAGGTGCGCGCCTATCCGGGGTTCGACCCGGCGGAGCTCGCGATCCTTCGCGCCGGAAGCCTCGAGGAGGCGGTCAAAAAGGCGGCGGAGGCCGCCGGACCGGGCGACATCGTCTCGCTTTCGCCCGCCTGCGCGAGCTTCGACATGTTCCCCAATTACGGCACGCGCGGCCGCCGCTTCAAGGAACTCGTGAACGCGCTTTGAACGGAAAATGAGTTTGAAAATACAGGAGGTTCCCATGACCACCACGGAACAGATATTAACCCTCGCGGGCGCGCTCGGCGTGTCCGGCGGGGAGGATGGGGCGGTGGAAGCGGCGCGGCAAATGCTCGCGCCGCTCGGCGCATGTGAGCGCGCGCCGCTCGGCTCGCTGCTCTGCCGGATCAAGCCGGTCCCCGCCTCGGGCGAGCATGTGATGCTCACCGCCCACATCGACAGCGTCGGCATGATCGTCACCTACATCGACGACGGCGGCTTTCTGCGCGTCTCGAACGTCGGCGGCATCGACCGCGCGCTGCTGCTCGCGGCGCAGGTCGTCGTGCACACGGCAAAGGGCGAGCTGCCCGGCGTCGTCTGCACCGTGCCGCCCCACCTCAATTCCGACGACACCCACCTGCCCAAGATCGAGGACATTTCGATCGACGTGGGCCTTTCGGCCGAAGAAGCGCGGGAAAGGATCGCGCCGGGCGACCGCGTGACCTTCTGCTGTGAGGCGCGGGAACTGATGAACGGCCGGATCAGCACGCGTGCCGCCGACGACCGCGCCGGCTGCGCGGCGGTCATTTTGGCCGCGGAAAAGCTGGCGGGACGGGAGCTTTCCTGCGGGCTGTCCGTCGCGCTGACCACCCTCGAGGAGGTCGGCGGACAGGGCGCGGCCACCGCCGCGAACATCCTCTCGCCCACCCACGCGGTGGCGGTGGACGTCTCCTTCGGGCACGCGCCCGACTGCCCGCGCGCCAAGTGCGGCGAGATGGGCGGCGGCCCGATGGTCGGCGTCGCGCCGGTCATCGACAACGGCATGTCCTCCCGCCTGCGGGAGGTCGCCGTGCGGGAAAACATCCCCTTCCAGGTCGAGGTCATGGGCGGGAGCACCGGCACCGACGTCGACGGCATCGCCGTTTCGGGCGCGGGGGTGCGCTGCGCGCTTGTCTCGATCCCCCAGCGGTATATGCACACGCCGGTCGAGGTCGTCCACGTCTCCGACGTGGAGGCGGCCGCCGAATTGATCGCCGCCTATGTGGCGGACGCGTTTGGAGGTGTCCGGTGATGCTCTATGAGAACCTTGCCAAATTGAGCGCCCTTCCCGGCGTGTCCGGCTGCGAGGAGCCGGTGCGGTATGAAATCCTCAAAATGATCGAGGGGAAATGCATCTACAAGGTGGACGCGCTCGGCAACATCCTCGCCTTCAAAAAAGGGAGACAGGCCCCCGCCCATCCGCTCCTCTTTTCGGCCCACATGGACGAGGTGGGGCTGATCATCACCTGGGTGGAGGAGAGCGGCCTGCTCAAATTCACCACCGTGGGCGGCATCGACCGCCGGGTGCTCCCCGGCAAATCGGTGCGCATCGGGGAGACCTTCGGCGTGATCGGCTCCAAGGCGGTGCACATGAAGTCCGCCGACGAGCGGGACAAGGCCCCCGAGCCCGACGCGCTCTTCATCGACATTGGCGCGAAGGACCGCGACGACGCGTTTACCCGTGTCGCACTGGGGGACCGCGCGGTCTTCACCTCCCAATACACCGCCTTCGGGGACGGCTTCCTGCGCGGGCGGGCGCTCGACGACCGGGTCGGCTGCGCGCTGCTCGTCGAACTGATTGGGTCGGAGCTTGCCTACGACACCCATTTCGCCTTCACCGTACAGGAGGAGACGGGCACGACGGGCGCGCGCACCGCGGCCTATCAGGCGGGTGCGGAGATCGCGGTCGCCGTCGAGACGACGACCGCCTGCGACATCCCCGGCACCCCGCCCGAAAAGGTGGTCTGCTCCCTGAAAAAAGGCCCCGTCCTATCCTTCATGGACAAGGGTACCGTCTACGACATGGACCTCTACCGCCGCGCGCTCGCTGCGGCGAAGGCGGGCGGCATCGCCTGCCAGCCCAAGGAGGGCGTCTACGGCGGCAACGAGGCGCGGTCGGTCCAGGTCGCGGGCAGGGGCGCGCGGGTGCTCGCCGTGTCGGTGCCCTGCCGCTATCTGCACACCCCCTCCTGTGTCGTCAACCGGTTCGACGTGGACGAGACGCTCCGGCTGCTCGGCGCGCTGGCCGCCGATTTCGGCGGATGATCCGCTATGCCGGTGGCGAATGGGCGGCTCTTTTTGAGGCGTCGGTTGGCAAATTCGGTATATTTGGAACAAAAATATACTCGCAGTATCAAACCTATGGCCTTTCGGACGGGGTGCTCGACCTCTGGCTGCTGCTTGACGGGGACCGCGCCGTGGGCGCGGTGTCCCGGCTGGACGGCGCCGTCACCCTCGCGGCGGACGCCGCGGCCGATGTGGACGAGCTAGCCGCCTTCCTCGCGGCCGTCGGCTGCCGCTCCTACGAGGGGGAGCGGGCGCTCTGCGAACGGGTGAACGCCGTGATTCGCGGCGGGCTTCGCTCGTCGCGAATCCTGCGGTGGGGCGGGCGTTCCGCCCCGGCGGACACCCGCCCCGCCGCGGCCGCGCCCTGCGCGGACGGCGTTCCCCCGGGGACTGCCGCGCCCGCCGAGGACCTGGGAGCCGTCTATGCGCTGCTCTGCGCGGCCGACCCGGCGTTCACCGCGCGCACCGATTACGCCGCGTGGCTCACCGAGGTTTCCCACAAGCGGCGGCACGGACTGGCGGATATTTACATACTAGAAGTAGATGAGCGTATCGTTTCAACAATTGGTATTTACTTTAAGGACGCCTCCCGCGCGATTCTGGCGGGTTTGGCGACCGATCCGGCCTGCCGGGGGCGGGGCTATGCCCGCCGGATGATGGCGCACGCGACAAATGCCGCGCTTGCGCAGGGCCTCGAGCCCTGGCTGCTGACCGCGGAGGACGGGATCGCGGCCTTCCACCGCGCCTGCGGCTATGAGGACGCGGGCTTATGGTCTAAAGGGAACTTTCGAGAAAGTTCCCTTTAGAATCCTTCAAAGCTTTTGGCGCAGGCAGGGCGCGGGGGTTCTCCGCACGCTCGTACCGTGCGGCGGAACTGAGGCGGTCGGGGGACGAGGCTGGCTATTAACGTGAGGCGCGCCCGAATGAAAAGTTTTAGAAGGGTTCCCTGGTGCGGTCGGGGGGTGCGGTCGGTTTTCGGGACGAGATACGCCCGAATAAAACGTTTTGAAGGGGGGCTAGGGGAAACTTTCTCAAAAGTTTCCCCCGGAGGTATGGTTGAACAGTTTTTTCACATCGATCCATCTATCGCGCGGATGGCGGAAGAGGCGGAGGAGACCTGCCGCGAGGCGTTCGCGCGCATCGACGGCAACGCGGAGTATAACGGCATGAAGGTGCTCTCCGCCTTCATCGAAAACAACGTGAGCGAGAGCCACTTTGCGGGCACAACCGGCTACGGCTACGACGACCGGGGCCGCGAGGTGCTCGACCGGGTGCTGGCGCGGGTGATGGGGACGGAGGACGCGCTCATCCGGCACAATTTCGTCTCGGGCACCCACGCGATCACGACCGCGCTCTTCGGGGTGCTGCGGCCGGGCGACCGGATGGTGTCGCTGACCGGACTGCCCTACGACACCCTCCAGCCGGTGATCGGCATTGTGCCGGGCGGGCACGGTTCGCTCAAGGAGTTCGGCATCCGCTACGAGCAGCTCGACCTGCTGCCCGACGGGTCCCCCGACTACGCGCGTATGGCGGCCGCGGTGAAGGGGGCGAGGATGGCGTATTTGCAGCGGTCGCGCGGCTATTCGCTGCGGGAATCGCTGAGCGTCGCGCAGATCGAAAAGATTGCGGGCATCGTGCGGGAGGCCAACCCCGGCGCGCTGATCGTCGTGGACAACTGCTATGGGGAGTTCGTTGAGCGCCGCGAGCCGACGCAGGCGGGCGCGGACCTCGTCATCGGCTCGCTCATCAAGAATCCGGGCGGCGGAATCGCCAAGACGGGCGGCTATATCGCGGGGCGCGCCGACCTGATCGAGCAGTGCGCCTGCCGGCTGACCGCGCCGGGCGTCGGCAAGGAGGTCGGCTGCACCCTCGGGCAGCTGCGCGGGATGTTCATGGGACTCTTCTTCGCGCCCACCGTGGTGGCCGCCGCGCTGAAGACCGCCGTCTTCTCCGCGGCGCTCTTCGAGCGGCTCGGCTTCGAGGTCTATCCGCATTTTGACGCGCCGCGCACCGACATCATCCAGGCGGTGAAGCTCGGCACGCCCGAGGGGCTTTCCGCCTTCTGCCGCGGGGTGCAGAAGGGCGCGCCGGTCGACGCGTTCGTCACCCCCGAGGCGTGGGACATGCCCGGCTACGACAGCAAGGTCATCATGGCCGCGGGCGCGTTCACGATGGGCGCGTCGATCGAGCTCTCCGCCGACGGGCCGATGCGCGAGCCCTATGCCGCGTGGCTTCAGGGCGGGCTCACCTGGCCGAGCGGCAAGACGGGCGCGATTCTCGCGGCGCAGTCGCTGCTCGAATCGGGCGTGCTCCGAAGGGACG
Organism: Anaerotruncus massiliensis (ex Togo et al. 2026); assembly: GCF_030825285.1. Classification (NCBI taxonomy): domain Bacteria; kingdom Bacillati; phylum Bacillota; class Clostridia; order Eubacteriales; family Oscillospiraceae; genus Anaerotruncus; species Anaerotruncus massiliensis (ex Togo et al. 2026). The sequence continues at coordinate 32,757 of NZ_JAPJQF010000006.1, read as the reverse complement.
GTTGACAAGCCGCGATGCGGAATGGTATCATGATTCTGCCGCCGTTCGGCGGCGCCGCGCGGGTATGGCGGAATTGGCAGACGCGCAGGATTTAGGATCCTGTGCCGCAAGGCGTAAGGGTTCGACCCCCTCTACCCGCACCATGACTGACACCCTAAAAAACCAGTGCGTATGCGCTGGCTTTTTAGCTGGTGGAAGGGATGCCATGACGAAATGGATTTCGTCGTGTAAAGGCAAATAAAAACAACCAGTCCTGGGACTGGTTGTTTTTATTTGCCGCCGGGCCTGCGGTCAGGCGGTTCAGACGCGTTCCCACAGCAGGCGGTTGTCCTCGAACCGCGCGGCGACCAGCCCCTCGTCACAGAGGTAGCTGAGATAGGAGCGCACCGTGCTGCCCACGAGGACATACTGGTTGAAATCCATCGTGAGCCCATAGGCGGAGAACACCTCCCGGATGACCTCGTCGGGCGTGCGGGGCTCGGCGCAGATGGCGAGCACCCGTCCGGCGATCTCCTGGACCTTGGCGCGGTTGACTGCGGCGAGCGGGCGGATATCCTCCGCCGCGGGGGCGTGCGCGGGGACGAAGAGCTTTGCCTCGAGCGTCTCCACCCAGTCGAGCGTCTCGAGGTAGGCGCGCACGTCGTAGATGAAACCGACGTGGTATTTTTCGAGGACCGCCTCCCCGGAGAGGCAGTCGGCGAGGAAACAGACGCCGTCGGGCGTGCGAAAGCCGACCATCCCGAAGAAATGTCCCGGCAGCGGGAAAACCTCAAGTCCTTCGGGCAGCGGGGCGCCCTCGATGGGGGAGGGCGCGCTCTCCTGCGCCATCAAAAACTTGTTGCAAAGCGCCTTGCAGGGATACCCGCCGTAGAGGAAGGAGGGCTCGAGCCGCGGGGCGCGGATCAAGGCGTTTTCCGCGGGCGTCGAATAGACGGGGCAGTGGTACCGGTCCTGCAAAAACCGGTTCCCGCCGATGTGGTCCGCGTTCGAGTGGGTGTTGAGGATGCCCGCCAGCGTCCAGCCGTTGGCGTCGAGCAGCTTGCGCACCCTGCGCCCCGCGTCCTTGTCGCTGCCGCTGTCGATCAGCCACGCGCCGTCCTCCGCGAGAAAAAGCCCCATCTTCGCGGGACAGTCAATGTACCACGTCCGCTCCCCCGCCCGGATCAGTTCATACATGCCGACCCCTCCTTCCGGATGATGACCCCATTCTACCACAAAAGCGAGGCGGCCGGAAGTCCCATCCGGCCGCCTCTGCTGGGGTGCTGTTATTCCCCCGAAAAGAGGGGGGTGGAGAGATAGCGGTCGCCCGTGTCGGGCAGCAGAACGACGATCGTCTTTCCGCTGTATTCGGGACGGCGCGCGAGCTGCGCCGCCGCCCACACCGCCGCGCCCGACGAGATGCCCACGAGCACCCCCTCCCGCCGCGCGATCTCCCGCCCGGCGGCAAACGCGTCCTCGTTTTCGACGGTGATGATCTCGTCGTAGGCCGCCGTGTTGAGGGTGTCGGGGACGAAGCCGGCGCCGATGCCCTGGATTTTGTGGGGGCCGGCGCTTCCGCCCGAGAGGACGGGGGAGCCGGACGGCTCCACCGCGACGATCCGGACCGCCGGGTTCTTCGATTTGAGGTACTCGCCGACGCCGGTGATCGTGCCGCCGGTGCCGATGCCCGCGACGAAGACGTCCACCTCGCCGCCGGTGTCCTCCCAGATTTCCGGGCCGGTTGTGGCGCGGTGCGCGGCGGGGTTCGCGGGGTTTTCAAACTGCCCGGGGATAAAGGAATTCGGGGTCGCGGCGGCGATCTCCTGCGCCTTTGCGATCGCGCCCTTCATGCCGAGCGCGCCGTCGGTGAGCACCAGCTCGGCGCCGTAGGCCTTCAGCAGGCTGCGCCGCTCGACGCTCATCGTCTCGGGCATCGTCAGGATGACGCGGTAGCCGCGCGCCGCGCCCGCCGCCGCCAGCCCGATGCCGGTGTTGCCGCTCGTGGGCTCGACGATCACCGAGCCCTCCCCGAGCCGCCCGGCCCGCTCCGCCTCGTCAAGCATCGCCTTGGCGATGCGGTCCTTGACCGAACCCGCCGGGTTCAGGTATTCCAGCTTTGCAAGCAGCCGCGCGCCGAGGTTCTCCCGGCGTTCGTAATTCGTCAGTTCAAGCAGCGGGGTTCCGCCGACCAGTTCGGTCATGCTGCGATAGATCTTTGCCATATCCAGTCCCTCCTGAAGGTGTGTTGCGGAATTCATTTAATTCCTATGTGTTTAGTATGAAATTAGTATAGCGGGAGAACGCCGGTTTGTCAACCCCCGGATGGGAGATTTTTCAGATCACGTAGTCGTTGCCCGCCTTTGCCCGCTGGATCTCTGCGAGGTCGGCCAGCGTCATGCCGTCCACCGTCTCGTTGATCGCGCGGGAGAGCCGTTCCCACAGCACGAGGGTCGCGCATTCTCCCGCGCGCGCGCAGGCGTTGGGGGAGTCGTCCAGGCAGGCCACCGGCGCGAGACTCCCCTCGATCGTCCGCAGGATTTCCCCCGCCGTGTAGTCCGCCGGGGCCTTCGAGAGCCGGTAGCCCCCCTGCGGGCCGCGCACGCTGCGCACAAGCCCCGCCCGGCCGAGCACCGTGACGATCTGTTCGAGGTATTTGACCGAGATCTCCTGCCGGGCCGAAATGTCCCGCAGGGAAATGTATTCTCCCGTGTCGTGCAGCGCAAGATCGAGCATGAGCCGCAGCGCGTAGCGTCCTCTTGTTGATATCTTCACGGCCATCCCTCCATTCCTCTGTCATTATACGCCCCCCGGGGGACTTTGAAAAGTCCCCTCAACTTGCCGAAAAAGTTTTTTCGGCAAGTTGAGGGGCCCGCTGCGGCGGGTTTATCCGCTCGCTCAACGTGCGGTAGGAACCTACGGTTTCCCCCCACACGCCCCCCTCCCTGTTTCCGTCTGACCGGCAGCCGCCGCCCGCGCCGCTTGCATCCCCGGGGAAAAGGCGGTATGATGATACCATTCCAAAAAAACGGAGGACGCCTATGCTCATCGCCGACCTGCACATCCACTCAAAGTATTCCCGCGCGACCAGCGGGGAATGCGTGCCGGAACATCTCGACCTGTGGGCCCGCCGCAAGGGGATCGGGCTTCTGGGCACGGGGGATTTCACCCACCCCGCCTGGCGGCAGGAGCTGCGGGACAAGCTCGTCCCGGCGGAGGAGGGGCTCTACACTCTCCGCGAGGGACTGCATGTGGAGGGCGCCGCGGGAACGGAGCGCCCCCGGTTCGTCGTCACGGGGGAGATCAGCTCGATCTATAAAAAGGACGGCCGGGTGCGCAAGGTCCACAACCTCATCCTCCTGCCCGGCCTCGAGGCGGCGGAGGCCCTCTCGAAAAAGCTCGAGGCGATCGGCAACATCCACTCGGACGGGCGGCCGATTCTCGGGCTGGACAGCCGCGACCTGCTGGAGATCACGATGGAAACCTGCCCCGAGGCGGTCTTTATCCCCGCGCACATCTGGACGCCCCATTTTTCCCTCTTCGGGGCGTTTTCCGGCTTCGACACGATCGAGGCCTGCTTCGGCGACATGACCCCCCATATCCACGCGGTCGAGACGGGGCTTTCCTCCGATCCGCCGATGAACTGGCGGCTGTCGGCGCTCGACCGCTACGCGCTCGTCTCCAATTCGGACGCGCACTCCCCCTCCAAGCTCGGGCGGGAGGCCAACCTGCTGGAGATCGAGCCCTCCTATCCCGCGCTGGCCTCGGCGCTGCGCGGGCGCGGCGCGCCCGGCTTTCGCGGGACGGTCGAGTTCTTTCCCGAGGAGGGCAAGTACCACTTCGACGGGCACCGCAATTGCAAGCTCTGCCTGCGCCCGGGCGACACCCCGGCCGACGGGCGCTGCCCCGTCTGCGGCGGCAAGCTGACGATCGGCGTGCTCCACCGGGTGGAGGAGCTCGCCGACCGGGAGGAGGGCTTCGTTCCGCAGGATTCGGTCCCCTTCCAGAGCCTCGTGCCCCTGCCCGAGGTGATCGCCGCCTGCACCGGCTTCGGACCGGCGAGCGGCCGGGTGACGGCCCGCTACGAGGCGCTTCTGCGCGAGCTCGGCCCCGAATTCACCATCCTGCGGGAGGTCCCGGAGGAGGAGATCGGCCGGGTGGCGGGCCCGGCGGTGGCCGAGGGGGTGCGCCGGATGCGGCGCGGTCAGGTGGAGCTCTCCCCCGGCTACGACGGGGAGTATGGGAAGATCAAGCTGCTCGACCCGCAGGAGATTGAGACGCTCGCGGGGCAGATGAGCCTGTTCGGGTCGTCGTCCCGGCCCGCGCCCAAAATGAAAGCGCCCGCCGCGCCGCGGCCTGCCCGCGCGGCCAAAAAGGCGGAGGAGGTCTCCGCCGCCCCACCGGAGGGCGGGGCGCTCGCGGGGCTCAACGAGGAGCAGCGCGCGGCGGTCACGGCGGCGGAACCCGCCGTGGCGGTCGTCGCGGGGCCCGGCACCGGCAAGACCAAGACGCTCGTCGCCCGCGTCGCGTGGCTCGTCGGGCAGGGGGTCAAGCCCGCGCAGATCACCGCCGTCACCTTCACCAACAAGGCGGCGGGGGAGATGCGCGAACGGCTCGAGGCCCTCTTCGGCAAGCGCGCCGTGCGCGCGATGACGATCGGCACCTTCCACGCCATCTGCCTGCGGCTGCTCTCCGAGCGGGGGCCGGTCTCGCTGATCGGGGAGGGGGAGGCGCTCGCCGCCGCCTCGGAGGTGACCGGCGCGCTCGACCTGCGGCTCTCCGCGCGGAAGCTCGTGCAGGAGGTCTCCCGCCGCAAGGGCGGGCTGCCCGCCGACGGGTCGGTCCCGGTCGAGGCGTGCGAACGCTACTGCGAACTGCTGAAGGAAGCGGGCGTGCGCGACTACGACGATCTGCTGCTGGACGCCTACGACCTTTTCGTTCACGGGGAGGCCACGGCGAAGGAGCGGCGCGCCTTCACCCACCTGCTCGTGGATGAGTTCCAGGACGTGAGCGACGTGCAGTACCGGCTGGTGCGCGCCTGGAGCGGGGAGAGCGCCGGGGTATTCGTCATCGGCGACCCCGACCAGTCGATCTACGGCTTCCGTGGGTCGGACGCCCGGTGCTTCGCGCGCTTTGCCGCCGACTGGCCCGCCGCGAAGACCGTCGTCCTCACCCGCAACTACCGCTCCACCCCGCAGATTCTGCGGGCGTCCCTGCCGGTCATCTCCAAAAACGGGGGCCCGGAACGGACGCTTGAGGCCCAGCGGCCGGACGGCGGCCCCGTGCGGCTCGTCATGGCGGCGGACGAATTTTCAGAAGCGATCTTTGTGGCCAAGGAGATCAACCGGCTGGTGGGCGGCATCGACATGCTTGACGCACAGGGTGGCGGGAGCGCGCAGCCCCGGGGCTTTTCCGACTTTGCAGTCCTCTACCGGACCCACCGGCAGGCCGAGGCGCTGGAAAAATGCCTCGGCATCGAAGGGATTCCCTACCTTGTCGCCGGGCGGGACAAGCTCCTGTCCGACGGGCTGGTGCGGGGCGCGGTCGGCTTTTTCCGGGGCCTTTGCGGCTCTGCCGATCCCTTCTCCCTGCGCGCCTGCCTGACCGAATCGCTCGGCTGTGAAAGGGCTGCGGCGGACGCCTTCCTGCGGACGGCCGCCGGGGCGGTGGCCGATTCCCCGGCGCGGCTGCTGGAACTGCTCCCGCCAGCGCTCGCGGCGGCGGAACCGCTTGTCCGCTGGGCGGAGCTGGCGGAAAAATATCTGCCGCGCGCCCGGCGGGAAAAGCCCCGCCGCCTGCTCGAGGACTGGATCGGGGACACCGGACATTCCTCCCCCGCCATGGAACGGCTTCTAAACATGGCGGTGCTCCACGCCGACATGCCCGCCTTCCTCCTGAACCTCACCCTCGGCGAAGAACGGGATGTGGCGCGCAGCGGTAGCCGCTCCTACCTCTCCGACGCGGTCACCCTGCTCACCCTGCACGGCGCGAAGGGGCTCGAATTCCCCGTCGTCTTTCTCTGCGGCGCAAAGCGCGGCGTGCTCCCCCTCGACTCGCCCGGCCGCGAGAACGATCCCGCCGAGGAGCGCCGGCTCTTCTACGTCGGCATGACCCGCGCCAGGGAGGAGCTTGTCCTGCTCTGCCCGGGCGAGCCCTCCCCCTTCCTCGCGGACATCCCCGCGGACCAGCTCGCACACAGCCACGCCACCCCGGCGCGCCGTCCCGCGCCTGGCGGCGTGCAGCTGAGTTTTTTCCAGGGGAACTTTTGAAAAAGTTCCCCTGGACCCCTCAAAACGTTTGGTTCAGGCCGGCCGCGCCGGCACTTACCGTTCCCTTCGTTGGGAGCGCCCGCAACCTGAATTGAGCCCTCAGCTAGTGTACCTATGGGGAGTGACGGCAACCGGCGGGTTATGGCAAGGTACTCCCGGAGATCCCTAAGAACCCGGCGGAGGGTTCTTAGGCGGACTTTTGGTTCCTTTTCGTCCGTCCGAAAAGGAACCCGTGGCGCGCGGCGGAACGCGCTCGTGATTCTTACCGCTTTTTAAGCGACAATTCCCGTCCAAGCTCCGCCGGGCGCAGCACGGCAAATCCAAAACCGCCCGCCGGGAGGCGGTCACCGATCCTCGACGATCATGGTCTGGAGCGCGTCGGGGGAGGTATCCCGGCTGAAGATGTACAGGGTATAGGTGGCGTTGGGGCGGATGGTGACGAAGGTGGACACCAGCGCCTGCGGCAGTTCAAAGACGGTGACGCCGCCGTCGAGCGTTTCGATGTCCGCCATACGCGGCTCGGGGCGCAGGTTTGTCTCGGCGATGTCGATCTGGTAGTCGCCCGGGCGGATGCGTTTGAAGGAGGTAACCTCCTTGAAGCGCACGTCGCTGTAGATCACGCGCCCGTCACCGAGCAGGATGTCGACCGGATTGCTGTAGTAAGCCAGGTTGCACGCCCGGAAGCAGGACATCGAGGCGGGCCGCGCGCAGGAGGTGTCGGAAATCTGCAGGAGGTCGAGGCCGCTGGCGGAGTTGATGACGGTGATCGTCACGTTGTCGTCCGCCTTGAAAGGGATGGATTTCTGGAGATAGACATAGCCGTTCGTGCCGGTAACCGTCACGGTCTGGAACCCGTTGGACACCCTGCCGTAAGGGGTGAGGGAGGTAAAGCCGAGGCCGTTGACGATGAAGCGGTTGTTGATGAAGATGCGGAAGGGCCGGTAGCCGAAGGCGGCGTTGAGGAAGCGGACCTTTCCGAATCTGCCCGCTCCGCAGTAAAAGCAGGGAGGATTCGGCGCCGGCAGGATGGGGATCGTCTGTCCCGGACGGCCGGGTGCGACGGGTCCGCCCTCCCCGGGGTTGGGCAGCGGCACGACGGGGAAGTTTCCGCCGGGACCGGGCGCGACCGGGCCGCCTTCGCCCGGGTTGGGCAGCGGGATGGAAGGGGTATCGCCGCCGAAAACGGGACCGCCCTCGCCGAAATCGGGGAGCGGCAGGGCGGGCGCGTCGCCCGGTGCAACCGGGCCGCCCTCCCCGGGATTGGGCAGCGGCGCGACCGGGATGTTCCGGTCGGAATATCCGCCCATGTTGTCGGATGAATACATGTTGATCCATCTCCTTTCACGATTTCTACCATACTATTAAAAAGCCGGGCCTCCGGTGATTCTTCCGGGGCCCGTTTGCCCGCCGGGGAGAAAAACGCCCCGCGCGGACGCGGACGAAAAAAGGGGGGCGCGCTGCCAAAACGGACCGCGCCCCCCCGAAAGAACCGGCGAAACGGGAAAAAAC
>NZ_JAPJQF010000006.1:0-24993 GCF_030825285.1 Anaerotruncus massiliensis (ex Togo et al. 2026) | reverse complement strand
CCCCCCCCCCCCCCCCCCCCCGCCCCCCTTTTTCATAGGCGTAACGGGAAAGTCCCGCTTCGTTTATTTCCCGGCGGCGCGCAGGGAGATGAACCGCAGGGTGTCCCGCAGGACCGGCTCGCTCTTCACGTCGATATAGAGCCATTTGCCGCCCATCGAGACCTTCGTGTTCCGGAAGAGCTCCTGCGTGTAGGGGTCGCAGGCGATGACCAGCAGCTCCGCCTCGGGCAGGACCCGTTCCCCGACCACCACCATGCAGGAGAAATACCCCTCGTTCGGATAGAGGGTGCAGAGCGCCCGGCCGCCCTTTTTGTATTTGACGTTCCAGCCCGGCGCCATTGAGCAGCAGCTGTACTCGATCCTGGGGGCGGCGCCGTAGGTTTCCTCAACCGTGCGGCAGAGGGCCCCCCAGAGCGGGCTTCCCACGCAGGCGTCGATCTCCTCCGCCGAGGGGGCGCGGTCCTTGGGATAGGTGTCCTTCCATGCCATAGACGGTTCCTCCATTTTCATTGCGGCGCGGACGCGCCTGTTTCCTTTGTCCTCAGGACCGTGACCGCCGCATAGTGCAGGATTTCAAAGCGCGGCGGCGCGATCCGTTCGAGCAGCGCGAGGTGTTCCCGGTCAAAGCGCGCGATCTCCTCCGCGGGCAGGGAGGCCCCGATCCCCCGGCAGGCCTTCATCCGTCCGTTCCACCCCTCCCGGGTGAAGGGCACCCGCAGGTCGAAGACCTCCTGCCGCTCTATCTCGAAACCGGCTTCGTAGGCGTCCGGCACGGCGATCGGATGCCGGGTCTCGCCGCCGCCGGTCCAGCCGGGGTTGTACCTTTGCACGAGCTCCTCGCTCTTCGCGGCGATCGGGTCCTCGCCGGGCAGCCACGCCATATAGAGCGCCGCGAGCCGCCCCGGGCGCTTCAGGATCCGGCTGAGCCGCGGGGCGAGCAGGGCGTGGTCGAAGTAAAAGAAGCACTGGCAGGCCGTCACCACGTCGAAGCTGCCGTCCGGAAAGTCGGTCTCCTCCGCCGGGAGGCACCGGAAGGCGATCTCCAAGCCCGCCTCCTCCGCCAGCCGCCGGGCCTGCGCGATCTGTTCCTCCGAGATATCGGTCCCCACGAAGGAGGCGCCGTAGCGGCAGAGGTTCCTGGGCAGCACCCCCGTCCCGGTCCCGAGGTCCAGGACGGCCTGCCCCTTGGTGCAGAGCCCCATGTCGAGCAGCCGCCGGTAAAATTCGGGCGGGTAGATGTCCCGGTATTTCGCATAGTCGGCGGAGGCGCGCCCCCAGTCGAACGCGCGGCCGTGGTCGATGTTCCGGTTTGTGTTCATGACGGCTCCTTTCAGAAGGACGCGCCGCGCGCGGGCTTTCTCCCATTATAACCGATTGCCTCCCGCCGGGCAAGCTTGGACGCGGAGCGTGCGGGAAAATGGTAAATTTTGTAAATGTGTGCCGGGGAAGGTGGGTAGTTTGCCCAAGTTTGAAAAGAAAGATTTGTCTCAAGTGATGATTCGTAAAAAACATCTTGACTTCCCAAACGAACAAATTTATAATACGGATTGGGAACGTTCCCTAAAAACTTTGGAAATGAAGGGGTGGTTATGGAGTTTTCAATACTGGATATTGCCCAAAAGGCCGGGGTCTCCAAAAGCACCATTTCCAGAGTGATCAACGGAGGCTCGGTGAGCCCCAAAACCCGGAAGATCGTGGAGGACACCATGCGGGAGATGGGGTATTCCCCCAACTACATGGCCAGGGGCCTGCGGGGCGTACATAACACGGTGGTGGGCATCCTCTCGCTGGGCAGCAGCATGTTCAGCCACCCCTCCATATCCCGGCGCATCGCCGGCATCCTGGACACACTGGGGGAAAACGACTGCGACCTGCTCATCGTCCACGATCTGCTCCAGCATAGTCCGGCCCCCGGGTATGTGCCCAAGTATGTGCGCTATCTGCGGGATCAGAGGATCCAGGGACTGATCACCCTGGGCTGGGACGACCTGCCGGAGGTACAGCAGGCCGCCAACCAGTTTCGCAACGTGGTGTACGGCGGTGAGCGGCTGCAGATGAACCGCGGCTTTCGGGTCTACCACGGAAACTACTACTACAGCTGCGATCTCTATCATCTCCTGGTGATGAACGGCCACCGGCGGATTCTGACGACCGTGGGCTTCGAGCCGCAGGACGAGCAGTTCCGCAGGGCCCGGATGCGCGCGTGGGAGAGCACCTGCCTTCAGGCGGGCATCCCCTACGACGAGGACTCCTTTTACCGGTCGCCGATGGAGCGGACGCTCACGGAGGAGTACCTGAGCGGCCTCTACCGGGCGTTCCGGAAGGGGAAATACACCGCGCTCTTCGCCGACGAGATGAGCCACGCGACCGCAATCCTGCTCTATTTCCGGGAGAAGGGGCTGCGGTGCCCGGAGGACTATTCGATCGTCACGATCAAGCGGGACGACGCCGAGGAACGGTTCATCACCTCCGTCTTTGTATCCGACTACGACTACGGCGTACTCATCACCAGGCTGATGCTGGAGGTGATCCGGAACGAGGAACTGGAGTACCGGGACGTGATGATGTCCTACTCGATGGAAATGCGCAAATCGGTGGGTAGGAACGCTGCCCACCCGTGAGTTTCTGACAGATTTGAAGTGTGTTGCGGCCGAATTTGAGGAATGGCCGCGCCGCAAAACGGGAACGTTCCCGTTTTGCAATCGGGAGGAGTAGAAGTGAGCACTACCTTTTTTGTTGCAGCCATGGCAATTTACATGGTGGCGATGGTCGTCATCGGCATCGTGCTGCGGGGGCAGGCCACAAAGTCGATCGCGGACTTCGGCCTCGCGGCAAACCGCTTTGGCTCTACGGTCATCGCGGCGGTCAGCATCGGGGCGTGGGTGGGGAGCGCCGGCCTCATCGGTCTGTGTGCCTCCAGCTACACGGGGGGCGTGGTCAGCTGGTGGAGCTACGCCAGCCTCTACCTCGTCACCCTGCCCTGGATCTATTTTTTCGCCAGCCGTCTGAAGGCGCTGAAGCTCTTCACCATCGCGGAGTTCTACCAAATGCGCTTTTCCGGCTACGACGGGGCCATCCAATACCCCGTGGGCATAGGATTCTCCCTGAAATACTGCATGATGATGGGGTTACAGTTCAACGCCCTGGCGTTCCTGTTCACCACCTTCCTGGGGTGGTCCCATCTGCGCGGGGTGCTGGTATCGGCGGTCATCATCCTGTTCTACACGGCGATCTCCGGCTTCCTCAGCGTCATGGTCACCAACTTCATCCAGTCGATCTTCCAGACGCTCTGTCCCTTTTTGGCCCTCGGCTTCGTGCTCTTCAGCCTGGGGGGATGGCAGCCGGTGGCGCAGTACTACCAGGCGGCCGGGCAGCCGGAGGCGCTCTCCCTCTTCCAGGGCTTCGGCTGGGTGAAGGAGCTGATCTACTACTGCATTACGATGGGCCTGCTGGTCATCGTGGGTAACCAGGACGACCTGCAGCGGGTGGCCTCGGCCAAAAACGTGAAATCCGCGAAGCGCGGCCTCTATCTGGGGACCTTCCTCGTACTCCCCATTCTGGCGATCCCCTGCTATGTGGGCGCCGCGGCCAAGGTGCTGCTCGGGCCGGGCGTGGAGCCCAACATGGTGTTTTACACCCTCATGATGAAGGCGGGACCCATGGTGGGGCTCCTGCTGCTCTACGGCGTGCTCTCCACGATCATGTCCTGCGCCTCCTCCACCCTTTTCGCCGGGGGGATGATCATCTCGAAGGATCTGATCCAGCATGCCATGAAATCGAGGGGGAAACAGATCAGCGACAAGGACGACATCTTCCTGAGCCGCGTGGGAATCCTCCTCTGCACCGTCTTCAGCATCGGCCTCTCCCTCTGGTTCCAGGGGATCATGGAGCTGATGGACGTGGTGATGTCCATCTGCGCGGCCGCGCTGGTGATTCCCTACCTGTTCGCCTGGTTCAGCAAGAAGATGAACACCGAGGGCGCGATCACCGGGATGGTCGCGGGAGGGCTGGCGGCCCTCGTCTGGACCATCCTCGGCAGACCCCACGGGCTCGATGCCATCTGGATCGGCCTGCCCTGCTGCCTGGCCGGGTGCCTGGTCGGGCAGAGGTTCGGCAAGGCGCCCACGCAGGCGGAGATAGACGCCACCTACTATTTCCAGGAGAAATTCCGCAGCCTCCGCCGCGCGGAAAAGGCCGGGTCCTGACCCGCGTCCGGGGCCGGTGTGTGGAAGGAATTTGTTTCGCCTCAAATTGGGAACGTTCCCGATCGTTACAATGTTTTTAAGGAAAAAAGGAGGGTATTTATGGGACAGACGTCCAATAAGAAGTTTCATTACGCGTTTTTAGTGGTCCTGGTCTACGCCATCGCGCTGCCGGCGGTATTCCTGTTCAGCAACGCCTTCGGCCTGTACATGGTGCCGATCACCGAGGAGCTGGGGATTTCGCGCGGGGCCTATTCCCTGACGCAGTCCTTCAACGAGATCGTGTCGGCGGTGCTTTATTTCCTCTATGCAAGGATCGAAAAAAAGTTTAAAATTCGATATATCATCACCGCGGGCGCGCTGTCCGGGGCGATCGCGGCGCTCCTGTACGCGATCTCCGGCAACCTGCCGATGATCTTCCTGGCCTCCGCGGCCTCCGGCTTCATCTGGCCGCTGTTCAGCCAGGTCAGCGTGGGCAACATCGTCAACAACTGGTTCGCGCGCAAGGGCGCCACCATCATCAGTGCGATGTTCACCTTCAGCAACCTGTGCGCCTTCTTCACCTCGAAGCTGGTCGCCTCCTGGATCGAAAACGACGGCTGGCGCAGTTCAATGCTCTACACCATGTGGCTGATCCTCGCGGTGACGATCCTGGTCTTCCTCGTCATCCGCGACCGCCCATCCGACAAAAAGCTCCAGCCGTGGGGGATCAAGGGCAAGTCCGGGGAGGAAGCCCGGAAGCAGGAGGACGCGTCCGTGCTTCCCGGCGCGGAATTCAAGTCCGCCCTGCGCAGCCCCAAGCTCTACTGCGCCTATTTCTGGACCTTTATCACCGGCCTCATCGTCTACCCGGTGGTCTACGCGGTACCGGCGCATCTGAGCACGGTCGGGTTCGATACGGTGTTTTCGGGCGACGTGGTCGGCCTGTTCAGCATCGGCTCGGTGGTCTTCCTGCTGCCTCTCGGGTGGGCAATGGACCGCTGGGGCGTGCGGATCGGCACCACCCTCTGCGTGGGCGGCTACCTGCTCGCCATCGCCTCACTGCTCGTCATCACGCCGTCGATGTCCTTCCTGGGGCCGGTCATCGGGCTTTCCATGGGGCTGGGGATCATCCTCTTCACCGTGCTGCCCGTCTTCATGCGCGAGGTGTTCGGCTTCAAAGAGTACTCCAAGTCCATGAGCTACTCGGTGGTCTTCCGGACGATCGGCAGCACCCTCGGCTTCCCGCTGCTCAACTTCACCTATGACATCGTGGGCTCCTACAACACCGTCTTCGCCATCTTCGGCGGATTTTCGGCGGTCCTGCTGGTCCTCGGCCTCGTCGCCACCAGCAAGAAGAACCCCCTGTGGGTGGAGACCCGCCCCGGTTTCCAGGGATACGTGGGAGAGGCCCAAACGGCGGAGCAGGCGTAAAGCGCCCGCGCGCCCGTCACATTACAATATCAGGAGGTAAACAGCTATGAAAGAATACACCAAAATCCTTGCGGACTACGCCGCCGGGCTGAAATACGAGGAACTGCCCGCGGACGTCGTGGAGCAGGCCAAGAAGATCATCCTGCACACCATCGCCGTCAGCATCGCCAGCAGCAACATGAGCCCCACCGTGAACGCGGCCGCCGTTGCGGCGGCCCGCCGCAGCGGCCCGGACGCCACCATCTGGGGCGCCAAGGGCGTGCGGGTCAGTCCCTCCGACGCGGTGTATGCCAACGGCACCGCCGCCGACGTGCTCGACTGGGAGGACTGCACCTGGACCGGCCACGCCTCGGCGGGGGCGATCCCGGCCTCCTTTGCCTACGGCGAGCAGAAGCATGCCGGCGGCAGGGAAGTGATCACCGCCATCGTAGCGGCCTACGAGGTCTACCAGCGGATCGCCATGGCGGTCCAGCCCGACTTCGACACCTACCTCGCCCAGGGACGGGGCTGGGGGCTGGTGAACTGGCAGATCTTCGCGTCCGCCGTCGCGGCGGGCAAGATGCTGGGCCTGGACGCCGCCCAGATGGCCGCCTGCATCTCGCTGGCCGCCTATCAGGCGCCCACCCTCATGGGCAAGGACGGCGACGGGGACATCTACCACTACGCCCACGGCATCGCGGGCAGGAGTGGCGCGGAGAGCGCGGAGATCACCCGGCAGGGCTTTGAATATTACGCCGACGGGCTGGAAGGGGACACCGGCTACTGGCTCTACGTCTCCAACAAGTGCGACTGGGACTGGATGGACAGAGAGCTGGGCAAGACCTTCTACATCAACGAGACGCTGCTGAAGCACTGGCCCGCCAACGTCTGGGTCCAGGCGCCGCTGGACGGGCTGGACAACATCTGCACCCGGGAAAAGCTGACGCTCGCGGACATCGCCAAGGTGCGGGTCTCCCCGATCATCGATATCTACAGCGCCGAGAACCCGCTGCCCATGGGTCTCATCCAGGCGGAGTACAGCCTGCCCTACTGCTTTGCCTGCTACCTCACCGGAAAAAAGCCGTCGGAGGACTGGTACAGCCTCGAGAGCCGCTCCAGTAAGGAACTCAACGAGCTCTCCGGAATTGTGGAATACTTCGGCCCTCAGGCCAACCGCCTGCACATGTTCGAGATCTTCTGGCAGGGCACCTTCCCCGAAACCACGGTGGAGGTGGTTTGCAGGGACGGACGGGTCTTCAGCGAGACGCTGCGCGGACCCAAGGGACATCCCCGCAACAACTTCACGATGGCGGAGGAGAAGGAATTCTTTATTGCCCGGACGGCGGAGTTTATCGGCGCGGAAAACGCGGCGAAATTCGCCGACGGCGTCGAGAAGCTCGAAGACTGCGCGGACCTCAACGACCTGACCGCCCTGCTGGCCGGGAAATAAACCATTTACATCCGGATGCCCCCTGCACAGGGGGCATCCGTTCCGTCATGGGGGAATCACGATGAAGGAAACGGAACTGCTTCAAAAAGCCCGGGAATTCCTGCGGGAAAACCGGGAGGCCATCGTCGCGGACATCGGGGCGCTGGTGGACATCCCCAGCGTGCAGGGGAGCCCCGCACCGGGTGCGCCTTTCGGGGAGGGACCCCGCCGGGCACTGGACCGCGCTCTGGAGATCGCCGCCCGGATGGGCTTTGAGCCCCACAGCCACGAGGACTACATGGGCTGGTTCGACCTGCCCGGAGAGCGGGAGGCGCACATCGCCACCATCGCCCATCTGGACGTGGTGCCCGCCGGGGAGGGCTGGACGTTCGAGCCCTTCCGGATGGAGCGGCGGGGGGACTGGCTGATCGGCAGGGGGACGGACGACGACAAGGGTCCGCTGGTCTACTGCATGTATCTGGCCAAATTCTTCCGGGAGAGCGGGATCAAACTTCGCTACACCCTGCGGACGCTGATGGGCTGCAACGAGGAGACCGGCATGGGGGACGTGGGCCCCTATCTGGCGGCCCAGCCCCAGCCCCTCTTCTGCCTCTCCTCCGACGCGCTGTTCCCGGTCTGCAACGGCGAAAAGGGGCTCTTCCAGGGGGAGTTCGTCTCCCCGAAGCTCGAAGGGAACGTGGTGGATATCCAGGCGGGGGAGGCCAGCAACATGATTCCCGAGCGGGCGGTCTGCCTGGTAAAATTCCGGGGCCGCCTGCCTTTGGGCCGCGAGGGGATCGAGGCGGCGACGGAGGACGGCCTCCTGCGAATCACCGCTCATGGGGTGGGGGCCCACAGCGCCATGCCGGAGCGGGGGAAAAACGCGATCGGTCTGCTGGTGGACTTTCTGCTGACCGAAGGTCTGACGGACGAGGACGAACGCCCCTTCTTTGAACTGCTGCACCGGCTGCACCTGTCCCCCTATGGGCAGGGGCTGGGCGTCGACTGTAAGGACGATGCGCTGGGCGCCCTGACCTGCGTGGGCGGGGTGATCCGGATGCGGGACGGCGTCATCCGGCAGAACATCAACATCCGCTATCCCGCCGCCGTCACCGGCCCGGGGCTGGCGGAACGCCTGGAGGCCGCGGCGGGCGCGGCGGGGTCCGCGTTTTCCCTGATCGACTACTCGGAGCCCTTCTTCATCCCGGAGGAGGACCCGGTGATCCGGCTGCTGCTGGACGCGCACAGGGAGGTCACCGGCAGCGCCGCCCCCGCCTACGCCTGGGGCGGCGGCACCTACGCCCGGTGCTTCCGGCGGGCGGCGAGCTTCGGCCCGGGACTGGCGGGGGAGGAAATCAAGCCGGACTTTGTGGGCGACTGCCACGGCCCCGACGAGGGGACCAGCCTGTCCACCCTGGACGAGAGCTTCCTCGTCTACGCGCTGGCGGTCCTGCGGATGCAGGGACTGGAGCCGGAAGAGCTGGGCGGCTGAAGAAGCCTGCCCGAAGCGGATCGGAAAAGGCGGCCAGCCGAAGACTGGCCGCCTTTTTGTATAAGGCCGCGTTGGGGTAAAGAAAAAGGATCTTGTAAAGATCCTCGTGTACGGGCAATAGGCCGTAACGGGACGATGGGATTTTACCAATAAGGGAGAAGGGACGGTCCCATCCGCCCGGCCGGTAACAAAGGGAAGGGGCCGCTCATAGGATGAAACCAGCAAAGGGGGCGCATAGTTGTGCAATTTGGCGCTGACTCTCACAATCCATACGAGGCGGGAAAAATCATTGTTGCCATCCATCGCGATTCCGATTTACCAAACGCGTCCGGGGATGCGGCCGGCCGGGTTTTAAACGAACTTGCGTATGAAAAAGCGGAGTACATATTTCGTTCAAACGGGACGGACGGCGAGGACGGCGGGTTGGATCTGATCCTGGTCCATCTGAACAGCAGGGATGGAGCCGCGGTGGACGACGCGGTCGAACGGCTGTCGGCCAATCCTCATGTCGCGTATGCGGAGCCGGACTATCTGGAAGACCTTCACTTGATTCCCGACGACCCGCTGAACAGCCGGCTGTGGGGGCTGCAAAGCATTCACGCGCCCGCGGCATGGAACTATACGACGGGAAGCGATCAAGTCGCGGTCGGCGTGATAGACACCGGCATAGACCATACGCATCCGGACATCCGGGCAAACATGTGGGCTTCACCGGACGGGCAGCTGGAGAACGGGTGGAATTTCGCCGGCAACGATCGCTATTCCATGGACTTGAACGGACACGGCACCCATGTCGCGGGTACCGTAGGCGCCGTGGGGAACAACGGGATCGGCATTGCCGGGGTATGCTGGAAAGTAAAGACAGTCTCCATGAAATTCGGCCTTGACGTCGCGTCAGCCATTGCGGCGATCTATTTTGCGAATCAATTTGAGATCCCCATCCTCAACGCCAGCTGGGGCGGCCGGTCCTATTCGCGCGCATTGAAAGATGCGATCGACCGGTACGGCGGATTGTTTATTGCATCGGCGGGGAATTCCGGCACAAATAACGACGCCGTACCCATCTATCCCGCCTCCTACACGAGCGGCAACATCCTATCCGTCGCGTCCATAGACCCGTATCACACCCTGGCGCGGTTTTCAAATTATGGATTTGAAAGCGTGGATATCGCCGCGCCCGGAACCGGTATTCTCAGCCTGGACCTGCAGGGCGGGTATACGCCCAAGAACGGCACTTCGATGTCCGCGCCGCATGTCGCCGGCGCGGCGGCCTTGCTGAAGGCGTATATGCCCGCCTTATCTGCCTCGACGATCAAAAACATCATCCTATCCAGCGCGGTGAAAATCCCCGGCTTGGCCGGGAAGGTCCTGACCGGCGGCGCGCTGGATGTGAACGCCATGTTTGAACTGGCTAACCACCTGTAAAACAGAACCGGTGAAAGAACGGCGGACGGCCTCCTTCCGAAGGCTGAAACGCGGCTTCCAGCAAGCGGCAATGAATAAAACCGCTTTTTAAGAAGTTCGCCTCCGGCGGCAGGCCGAACGGCATCTGCCGCTTTCCCCTTTGGAGGCGACAGGAGGTTTTTAGAGCCGGAGGCGGAAAATCGGACGTCAGTATGAAAAAAACCGAAGGCAAAGCCTTCGGTTTTTTGGCGCGCCCGAGGGGATTCGAACCTCCGACCTACCGCTTAGGAGGCGGTCGCTCTATCCGACTGAGCTACGGGCGCATAACACCATAATATTATAATGCGGGGGGATATTTTTGTCAACCGAACGCGGGGGGCCGGATTCGGCGTTTTCGCAGAAAAATCCAAAACCCACTTTTAAAGACCCATAAAAAGTGATATATTAATAACTGTATATGCTGGTGCTGTGCACCGGGCGCGGCAGGCCCGCGGGCACGCGGGCGGCCGGCGCGACTCAGGCGCGGATTCGGCGCCGCAAAAGAGAGGAATGGAAAAACGGATGATTCGCGAAAAATCCTGCGGGGCGCTTGTCTACCGCAAAAAACAGGATAAGGTGGAGCTCCTGCTCATCAAGCACCGCAACGGCGGGCACTGGTCCTTCCCCAAGGGGCATGTGGAATCGGGGGAAAACGAGTACCAGACCGCGCTGCGGGAGATCAAGGAGGAGACGGGGCTGGACGTCAACCTGCGGGACGGCTTCCGGCAGAGCGTCGAGTATTTCCCCAAGCCGCACGTCAAAAAGCAGGTGGTCTACTTTCTCGGCTATCCGGGCGGGGACGACACCGTCAAGCGGCAGGAGGAGGAAATCAGCGAGTACCAGTGGTGCCTGCTGGACGACGCGGACGGGATGGTCACCTTCCGCAACGACAAAAACCTCATCAACGAGGCCAAGCGGTTTTTGGCAAAGGACCGGGAGCACTAAACGGGCGCGTCGGCTTTTCCGAATGATTACGAAAGCGCAGGCGAACTGATTTGGATCGACAACCTATCCGGAGGAGCTGGCTCTTCTCCTTCCCCACGCGCACGATCACGCTGAGCTTTGCCGCGGTCATCCTCGTGGGGACGCTGCTGCTGATGCTCCCCGTGTCCAGCCGTGCGGGCGCCTTCACCCCCTTTCTCGACTGCCTGTTCACGGCGACCTCCTCGACCTGCGTGACCGGGCTGGTCGTGCACGACACCTACGCCTACTGGTCCGCCTTCGGGCAGTGCGTCATCCTCGCGCTCATCCAGATCGGCGGCCTGGGACTCGTGACGCTGACCACCTTCTTCAACATCGCGATCGGCCGCAAGCTCGGCCTGCGCGGGATGCACCTCGCGCAGGAATCGGTCGCGTCCACCGGCCCGGACATTAACCAGCTCATGAAGGTGGTCATGATCACCGCGCTGACCGTCGAGACGGCGGGCGCGCTCCTGCTGGCGACCGTGTTCGTGCCCGAGTTCGGGGCGGAGGGCATCTTCATCTCGGTGTTCACCTCCGTCTCCGCCTTCTGCAACGCCGGGTTCGACATTTTCGGGCGGGCGGAACCGTATGTATCGCTGACCGGCTACGTGGGCAACCCGATCGTCGTCGGCACGGTGGGGCTGCTCATCATTGTGGGCGGCATCGGCTTCATCGTCATCCACGACCTGCTCCAGTACCGGCGCACCAAAAAGCTGCTGCTCCACACCCGCATCGTCATCGTCTCCACCGTTTCCCTCATCCTGGTGGGGATGGCGTTTACCGCCGTCTGCGAGTGGAACAACCCCTTCACCCTGGGAGGACTTTCCGGAACGGGGGAGCGGCTCGGCGCGGCGTGGTTCCACTCGGTGAGCTGCCGCACGGCGGGCTTCAACGTCTTCCCCCTCGAGCCGATGCACGACATCACCAAGATCCTCTCCTCGCTGCTCATGTTTGTCGGCGCGGCGCCCGGCTCGACGGGCGGCGGCATCAAGTGCACGACCTTCGCGGTCATCTTTATGACCGTCTATAGCGTCGTGCGCGGCGACGAGGACACCGTCATCTTCCGCCGCAAGGTGGAGAAGAGCGCGGTCTATAAATCGCTGGCCGTCATGATCCTGGGGATTCTCGCGGTCACGATCACCGCCGCCTGCATCGTCGCCACGATGAGCGGCACCCACGCGGTCACCGGCGTGGACGCGCTTTTCGAGAGCGTCTCCGCATTCGCGACGGTCGGGCTTTCGGCGGGCATCTCGGCGGTCGCCAGCACCCTGTCGCGCATCCTGCTCATCTTCGAGATGTATATCGGGCGCCTCGGGCCGGTGACCTTCTTCCTCGCGCTGGCCATGCGCCCCACCGCCAACCGCAAGGAAATTCTGCCGGTCGGGAAGATCCAGATCGGCTGAGGGCGTTGTTGCATGAAAAATTGCCGTTCTGACGAACGGCAATTTCCGCCGATGGGCATTTACCGCATCATATACTCCACGCTGTCCAGCACGGTGCCGAGGGTCTTGATCGCCTTGGTCGCGTTCTGCTTGAGCTTTTTGCCGGGGTTCTTTTTGTGGTTCATCATATAAGCCGCGGTACCCGCCGCCATTGCCACCGCCACGCCGGTCACCGCTGTCGCCGCCGTTTTGTTCATAGGATTGCACCTCCGTAAATTTAGTTGGTTCCGCGGAACGCACCCGATGCGTCCCATACTGACAGTATGCCCTGCGCGTGGCGGAGCGATTACGCAAACTTTCTGGAAACGGCTATCCGAGGAAATGAATTCCAATTTTGAGAGGTGAATGTTATGACGGACCGTCCGCCGCGCGTCGCGGCCATCCACGGGCTGGCCGGCTTCGGCCGGAGCTCGCTCGCCGTCGTGACCCCCACGCTCTCCGCGATGGGGATCCAGGTCTGCCCGGTGCCGACGGCGGTCCTCTCCACCCACACGGGCGGGCTGGGCGAGGTGGAATACCGCGACCTGACCGACTATATCCGCCCCTGCTTCGAACATTACCAGCGGCTGGAGCTCGGGTTCGAGGGGATCTATTCCGGCTTTCTCTCCAACCCCTCGCAGGCGGACGACGTGGCCGCGTTCATCGCGGCGTGGCCGGACGCGCTGGCCGTCGTCGACCCGGTGATGGGGGATCACGGCAAGCCCTACCGCACCTGCACCCCCGCGCTGATGGAGCGGATGCGCAGCCTCGTGCGCAGCGCGGCGGTCATCACCCCCAACCCGACCGAGGCGGCCATCCTGCTCGGCGAGCCCTACCGTCCCGAGCCCCTCGCGCGCCAGCCGCTCAAAAGCATGCTCGCGCGGCTGGGAGAGCTCGGCCCGCGCCACGTGGTGATCACCGGCGTGGAACTGGCATCGGGGGAGTGCGCGGCCGTGGGCTACGACCGCGGGCGCAACGCCTTCTGGTACGTGGAATATGAATATGTCCCGGCGGCCTATCCCGGCACGGGAGATATCTTCGCAAGCGTGCTCACCGGCGCGATGCTCAGGGGGGACAGCTTCCCGATCGCGATGGCGCGCGCGACCCGGTTCGTCGAGCTGGCGATCAAGACGACCTTCAGCTATGGGACCGACACGCGCTACGGCGTCATGTTCGAGCGGTGCCTCGGCTGGCTGACCCACGACGAGATCCTCAAGGGCTACAAGCCGCTTTAAACATTGAAAAGCCCCCGGCTCCATGAGCCGGGGGCTTTTTATTCGGATTCAGAAGGGCAGATCGTTCCCGCCGCCCCAGCTGGTTTCGTGGTAGGCGCGTTCCACGGCGCGGCGGTAGATGGAATACCCCGCCGTGACGCAGCATACCAGAACGGCAAGCGCGACCGGGACCACCAGCCACAGCAGGGAAAGAAAGCGTTTGTCGTTGCGATCCATCGGGATTCCCCTCCATGCGCGCGAGGCGCCGAAATTTTCACCAGCTACTATGATACCGCAAAATGGGAAAACCGTCAACCGGAACAGGCGGCCCGAAAAAACAAATAACACTGCCACCGGAGGTGACAGTGTCACAGAGAAAAGGCTGCATGGAGCCGCTTATTTGGCGGCGGCGAGCTTCTTCATAAGCGCGGACTTCCTGTGCGCGGCGGCGTTCTTGTGCAGGATGTTCTTCGAAGCGGCCTGGTCGACCTTCTTGATCGCGACGCGGATCGCGTCGGCAGAATCGGCGGCACCGGCGGCAACCGCAGCATCCGCCTTCTTCAGCACGGTTTTGAGGTTGGTCTTGACCGCTTTATTCTCAAGCGCCTTCTTCTGGGCAACGAGCACTCTTTTTTTCGCAGATTTGATATTCGGCATGGTTCACACCTCCTTGTCCGCTGGATATCATCAGACAGTACAAGTTATGATAGCATCTTTTTTGAAAAAATGCAATACCCCGCAAGAAATTTTTCCTGCAAAAAAGAGGGGCGGCGCACCGCGCCGCCCCTCTTTTTTAGCGAAAGACCAGATATTGATAGGTGACGCCAGCCTCGTTGAGGGCGGCGACCCGTCCGGAGACGGGTGTTGCCGAACTGAGCACCGAAAACCCCGTCTCGGTGACCAGCGCGGCCTGTGAAGAACCGCCGCCGGCGAGAAAGGCCGCCCGGAGGGCGACGGTGGTCTGGTCGACCGGCTGGAAGGGGTTTTCACCGGCGGCGAAGACGATTCCGAAGGCGGGGGAGAACCCGAGGGAAATTTCCTGCATGGGCTGTCCGTCCCCCTCGTAGCTGCCGAGCACCGGGACGGCTCCCGTCCACGCCGCGCGTTCCTGCGCGGAGACGTGCGCGGCACCGTCGGCCGTGTGGGCGTGGAGCGCCCCGTCGATCTTTTGGTTGTCCGCGTTGAAGTCGGCCATCTTGGGCCGGTCGGTGCCGCTCCACTGGTTGAGCTGCAGATGTTCCGTGCTGTTGGTGCTTGCCATTGCTTCACTTCCTTTTTCAGGTTGGCGTGCCCCGGCCGGGGGGCGCGGGGGCGAAAAACGGCGGGCATGCCGCCCGCCTCCCGCACGGCAAAGCCGCGCGGGGCAGCCGCCTGCGGCGGCTGGTTTTTCGCCCGGTCAGCGGGCCTCCGGGAGCTGCCCGGCGTCGATCTCCGCCCAGGCCAGGTCCTTTTCATCGAGTTGCGCGGCGGTGAGGCCGGACGCGTCCAGCCGTTCCCACGAGAGGCTGCCGAAGTTGTCCGCCGCGCCGACACCCACGGGCAGCAGCGCCGCGAGCAACCGGAGGAGCGCCGCGTTGTCCGGAATGAGCCCGCCCGCGCCCAACCCCTCCGCGAGGACGCGGTTCTGTCCGTCCTGTTCGCGCAGGGAGAGGTCCGCGCCGAGCGCGCGAAAGTGGGATTCGAGCGCCCCGGGCGTGCAGCCCGGGCCGCGCGCCAGCGCGGCGGAAGCCTCCCACAGCGCGGAAAGCTCCATGCCGGCGGGGACGCGAAAGCCGCAGAGGGCGCAGAGGCGCTCGAGCTGCGCGCGGTCCGCGCGCGGGGAAAAGAAGGACGCCTCACAGCGCTCAAGCGCGGGGGAGAGCAGCGCGAACGCCGCTTCGTAGGCCGAAAGCTCACGGAAGACGGATCCGCCGGGTCTCAGGTCATAGAGGCCGGTCGCGGCCGTCCGGGGAAAGAGCCCCATCGCTTACCCTCCCATCCGCGTGACGGAGAGTTCCCCCGCCCGCAGCACCTGCGCCGGGCCGGCCGCCAGGTCGGCGGCGGGCAGCAGGACGCGGCAGTTGGTCACCTCTTCGCGGTCCATTGCGAGCGCGCAGAGGCGCGCCACGGGCAGCCCCGCGCCGACCGGCATACGGTCGAGCGTCTCCCGGACACGGCCGAGCAGGGCCTCCCGCACCTCGGAAAAGCATTCCGTCGGGGCTTCGATCTCAATGGAGACGCCGGCGGCGACCGCCTCGGCGCTTTCGACCGTGACCGTGTCGCACGGGGCGCGCATCCCGCCGAGCGCCTCCGACAGACCG
This sequence comes from Anaerotruncus massiliensis (ex Togo et al. 2026), assembly GCF_030825285.1. NCBI lineage: Bacteria > Bacillati > Bacillota > Clostridia > Eubacteriales > Oscillospiraceae > Anaerotruncus > Anaerotruncus massiliensis (ex Togo et al. 2026). The sequence continues at coordinate 9,137 of NZ_JAPJQF010000006.1, read as the reverse complement.
GCAAGCACCGCCTCCGGGACGGCCGGCGCTCCGTCCGCCGCCGCATAGACGGTGAGGGAACCGGGACGTTCTCCCGCGCATACGGCCGCGCTTCCGATACCCGGCCACGCCTCGGCTGCCGCGCGGTAGCTTTCGCCGTTCACGCCGTTCGCGGGGCGGGCCCAGGCGGCGAGCAGGCGGCGGCGCAGCGAATCGTCCCCCTCCGCGTCCGTCCCGCCGGCAAAGGGCGCGCCGTTCTCCACCGCCGCGACTCCCGCCACGAGGCGGCGCGGCAGCGTGACGCTGCCCGCGGCGGCGTTGCCGCCGCGGCCCGCCAGGGCGGCCCGCGCCGCCAGCGTGGCGGACGTCTCCCCCGCGGGGATGCTTCCCGCGTCCGTGGTGAGATACACCCGCCCGTCCGGGGCCGCGCACGCGGTCCCCGCCGGGATCGGAACCTCCCCGGCCGTTCCCGGCGCGCGGGTAAAGGTGAGTTCCCCGGCGGCGTGCGCGGCGGGCCTGCGGGAAATCCCCCGCAGCGCGGCGAGGGCGTCGAGCGCCTCGCCCTTCGCGGTCAGCGGGTCGGACTGCCGCGCGGCCTCGTCGAGCCGCGCGGAAAAGTCCGCGAGCTCGCCCGCCAGCGCGTGAAAGCGCAGCGCGATGTCCGACGCCTCGTCGGGGACGAAGCCGGAAAGCGCGCTGTAACGCGCGGTCATCGCGCGGTAAAACTCCTGTTCGTTCATATGTCCACCTCCAGTTGATAGTCCCGCCCCGCCAGCGCGAGGGTGACCCGCACCGTCAGCCGCCGCGCGCCGGGTTCCCACGCGCATTCCGCCGCGCGGACCTCGAACTGCGGCAGGGGGGCGAGCGCCAGGCGCGCGTCGGCGAGCGCCCGCGCGTCGCGGGCTCCGGCGGGGCCGTCCGCGCCGAGGCGGTGCAGCGTGCTGCCGAAGGCGGGATCGTGGGGCAGGCTTCCCCGCCTCACCGCGAGCCGGATGGCGGCGCGCTGCAAAAGCTCCCGTTCGCCGCCGACCATGACGGGGCTTCCGAGAGAATCGCAGAGGTGTCCGCCGTCAATGAGCAAAGCGTCCATCATACGCCCTCCTTTTCCTACAGGTAGCCGCGGTCGACGAGCATGAGTTCGGTCGACGCGCCGGAGGAAGCGAGCCGGTGCCGCACCTGGTGCACCAGCAGCCCCTCAAAGGTCTCATATCCGCCCGACACGGACGCGGTGTCGCAGACCGAGATATCGAGCAGTCCGGGGCAGGTGACGGTGACCACCCGCTTGCCGAGCATTGAACGGCGGATGCGCAGCATCGCGTCGATCTGGCCGCCGGTGGGGGTCAGCGTGTACTCGACCGACGGAATGAGGTACCGCTTGCGCACGAGCCCGAGCGCGGAGGCCTCGGGGTTGTTGTAGGCGTAGCTGTACGCGCCGTCGTCGTCGCGGATGACGAACCGGGTGATGGGGGAGTAGCGGTTGTCGGTGATCTTGAGGCATGTGTACCGCTGGGCCCCCGCGTCCCGGTTGGAGATCCGATGGAAGCTTCCCTCTCCGGGATTCATCTTGCAGACGACCCGTCCCGCGTCGTCGATGCGGGCGATCCCCTGGCTCCCGTTGCGAAAGAAGTTGGAAAGCGCCTCCCATTCGCTCGTCCCCTTCAAAATCTGGTACTGGTTGAAGAAGACGTCGAAGTCGGTGATCAGTGTGGAGAAGCCGTAGGGCCGGATGTGCTCGTCGAAGAGCTCGGTGAGGGAAAGCCCGGTGGTATAGGTCTGCGGCAGGGCCTCGTTGTCGAGCAGCACCGCGCCGATGCTGCGTGCAATCAGCTTGAGCCGCCGCCCGTCCGCGTCCTCGGTGACCGCCGCCTCGTCGGGCCTGCCGGAAAAGAGCGTCCGCCCGCCGATTTTCACCTCGACGGAGCGCAGGTCTCCGCAGGCGCGCGCGCAGGGGAAAATCCCCTCGAACGAGTGCGCGGGCGAGTCGAGCGATTTGACGATTTCCCATTCGAGCGGCGCGGGCAGCAAAACGGCGTTATCCGCCGAATCCTTCACCGTGCAGGACCATTCGCCGGTCAGCTCGGTCATGCGCCCACCCCTCTCTGTGCGGCGCGCTCGACGAATTCGAGCATGTAGGTAAGCACCCGCCCGTCCCCCTGCGCCGTGTAGGCGAAGCGGGAGACGGCGGCCTCAAAGCTGCCGCCCGCGGGCAGGTAGAGGAGGGCGAACCCGCCGCCCGTGCAGGCCGCGGAGATTTCCGCAAGCTTTGCCGCCGCGCCCTCGGGCGTGGGGGCGAAGACCTCCCCCTCGCACCTTGCGACGCGGCAGCGGGGGCCGAGCTCCTGCACCGCCGCGCCGCAGCCGGGGAAGACCTGCGGCGCGAGGGTCCCGGTATAGCTCAGTTCGATCCGCCTGGGATTGTGCGGGAAGACGAACTCCCCATACTGCATCCTGCTCATGAGAAGTCCTCCATTTCGTTGGTGATCGGGTGCGGGTAGCGCCGGGCCTGGGTTTTGAGGCGGTCGTTGAGCTGCCCGAGCAGGCCTCCCTCCCCCTCGCCGGAAACCCGCCACCCCACCGGGGCGGGGGAGGCGTCCTCAAACCCCGCGGCCTCATAGTCCGGCAGGGCGGGCGTGTAGGCGGCCTGCCCGGTGGAGAGCCCGTCCCCCACCGGCCGCGCGGTGTCCAGATAGCGGTCCCACACCATGGGAACGTCCATTTTGGCGGGGTAGTTGACCGCCGCGCGGGATTTCGTGTAGTCGGAATAGACCTTGAGGTTTTCGGCCAGCTCGGCGTCGAGGTTCAGCATGGAAATTCCTCCTCCGAAAAGCTCTCATTGAAGGAATATTCCTCCCGGTCGAAGCCGTCCTCCTCCGCCCCGCCGAAGGGCAGGTCCCCCTGCGCCCAGTAGAGGCGGCAGAGCCCGGCGATCTGCCCGAGGGTGTACCGGCGCAGCGCCCCCGCGGGGGTGCGCAGCCGGTCGGGCCCGTCAAGCGTCTGCCAGAGCAGCACGCAGTTGTAGGCGAGCGCGTAGGCCTCCTCGCCGCCCAGCCCCCGCTTTCCGAGCCGGGGCATCATCGCGCAGGCACGCTGGCGGTGGGAAAGGCGCTGGGCGGCGTTCTGCCTGCAAAAATGGACGCCGCGCCCCTCAAAGGGGACGGTGAAATGTTCCGCCGCGCCGCGCCTCATGACCGCACCTCCATGCGCGAACGCGCCACGAGGGTGAGGCTCTCATAGACGAGGTCGCCCAGCGGGGCGTCCTCGCCGATCGCCGACCACTGGCACCCGGAATAGATGATCTTGCCGTCGGGCCGCACGATGACGACGTTGAAGTCCTCGAGGGAAAAGAAGTCCACGTCGGAGGCGGGGGAGACGACCACCCGCACAAGTTCGAGCACGTGGCGGATGCGCCCGCCCACGGTGCCCACCGGCTCCGCCGAACCGAACGCCTCGACATAGCGGCTCTCGCGGGTGGATTTGGCCTTGTAGCTCTGGGCGGTGGCCAGGCGGCGGCCGTCCACCTCGATGTAGATGTCCTTGCTTGTCGGGAAACTGATAAATGCCATTTTGTCCTCCTTCCGCTCTAAACCACGATGTCGGCCGCGATCACGATCTGGTTGATCTCGGGCGCGACCCGCAGCGACAGCGTCGCCACGCAGACGGACGCGTCGTCCGGGTGGGCGGCGACCCGGGGCGGCCGGTAGCTGTCGATCACGCCGAGCGCGCGCTCCCGCTCGAGCTCGACGGTGATCTGCGACGCGATGCTCTCCCGCGTGACGGCGTTGTTTTTGAGCCCGCGCAGCCGCGCGCGGACGGCGCGGCGCACCGCGCCGACCACCTCGTCCACCGCGAGCACGGTGGAGAGGGCGGAAAAGGTGTTGTCGGGCAGCCCGTTCACCGTACGGCTCGTGGTGAGGGCGCGCACGCACCGCACCTCGCCGCCGCACCGCTCAAAGGGGGTGACGCCCGCGCGCAGCAATTCTTCCGTTTCAGCGGCGGTAAGCCCGCCGTCGAAGGGGATGTCGAGCGGGACCGCGAGGCCGGAAAGGCTGCCCGCGTTCGCGGCGGCCAGGGCCGCCGCGAACGCCGCCGCGGTGCGCGCGGTGTTCGTCCCCCCGTCGCACAGGACGGCGACGCGGCGGTTGTCGGCCGCGGCGGCGGTTTCGCGGGCCGCTTCGGTCCCCGAAACCGCGAGCAGTCCCACCCGCTCCCTTCCCGCCGCGCAGCAGGCGTCCACATGCGCGCAGAGCGCCTCGGCGCCCCCGTCGCATACCACCGCGAAGAGATTTTCCTCGGTTTCCAGCGCGGCGAGCGCGGCGGCGTAGTCCTCGCCGGCCGCGGCGGCGTAAACCGGGACGACGCCCGCGGCAAGCAGCGTCTGCGCCATGCCGTAGAGGACGCTCTCCGTGCCGAACGCCGCGGCGTCGGCCAGCGTGTAGAGCTCGGCCACGCCGGCCCCGGAATAACCGGCGCCCGCCCGCGCGGCGACGGCGACGCCCCGCCCGGCGGGACAGCCGCCCGCATAAGGCCGCACGCTCGTATGGATAAAGACCCCGGGCCGCATGGAATCAGGTCGTTTGATCATAGGGTCACACTTCCTTTGCCTTGATGATGATGTCGGTGAATCCTTCGCCCTCCGCGTCCTCATTCGGAAGGAGCAGCCCCGCGAGGACCGCCTCTGCGGTCAGCACGAGACAGCCGGTCTCCCGGTCGAACGCGGCGTCCCCGCAGTGGATTTCCACCGCGCCAAACGCATTCTTCTGGAAAAAGAGCGCGCCACACAGCCGGTCGAAGAGGCCGTGGCAGCCGGGATTTCCGCCGGGCGGGCAGAGAATGTCGAACCGCAGGGTGAGCTTCACCCGTCCCCCCGGCGCGGCGGCGCGCTCGACGCCGGAAATCCCGACCGCGACGCAGGCCTGCCGTGTCGGGACTCCCTTGTAACCGCCCGGGAACTCTTCCCGGACGGCGATCCCTTCGAGAAGCGGGCTCTCCCGCAGGTAGGCGGCCATCTCCGCACGCAGGCCGGTCAGCGGATCAGTCATGCTTCAGATTCCTCCCTTACCAGCCGCGCCGCCGCCCAGCGGAACGCAGGATCGCCGCCGCAGTAAAAATCATGGCAGAGCAGGATCTCATAGCGTTCGCCCCCCACCGTGAGGATGGAACCCTCCCGCACCCGCTCGCCGCCGCCCGAAAGCGGCCCGTAGTAGATGAACTGCCGCGGGTCGATTTTCCCGAACCGCGACTGAATGTTCTGCGTGCGCGCCTGCGTGTCGTAGGCGCGCGGCTGCACGCAGGCGAAGAAGCGGAAGACCGCCCCGTCCTGCTCGAGCGCCGCCTCCCGGCCGCACTGCCTGATGGCGGCCGTCACCGCCCCGGCGATGCTCATGCCTCCACCTGCCTGAAGGACGCGCATCCGCAGTCCAGAAGACCGGCGGCCCCTGCGAGCAGCTCGTCGCGCAGCAGCCGCGTCCCCTCGAGGCCGTCCTCCGCCGGGGAGAGGGAAATATCCCCCACCCGGATGCTCTGCGCGCTCTGCCGGGAGAGCGCGTACTGGTAGCAGGCCTCCCCGGCGGCGGCGAGCAGCAGCCGCTCGTCCGCCGCGTCCGCGCCCGGCAGCAGACGTTCGGCCAGGTGCGCTGCCGCTGCCGCGCAGAGCGGCTTCCAGCCCTCCGCCCCGTCCGCCTCCAGCCCCGCCAGCCGCACAAATCGGCTGAAAATGGCTTCCGTATCCATAAAACGCCTCCTTTACACGGCGGGAGAACACATTTCCCCCGCACCCCCATTGCGCGGCGGAAAACCGGCCGCCTCCGGCGTCCGGCCGTCCGGGGCTTCGCCCCGCCCGGCTGCGCGGGCCCGTTTCCCCGGGCCCGCGCGTTTTCCGCCGCTTTGCCGCGCGCCCTCCGGCGCGCTTTTTGCGTCTCGCCTTACGCGGTCTTGAGCGTCAGGACCTTCACCGCGTCGGGGAAGATCTTGGCGAACCCGCTGGTCGAGGTGACGGCGGCGCGTTCAAGCTGGGTGTTGATGAGCTTGTCGTAATCGACGGTGATGTCGCCGGCGGTGACCATCTCAAGCGCAAAGTTCTTGTCGAGCGCGACGATGGTGCCGGCGGGCACGGCGGCGCAGCGGATGACATTCGCGCCGAGCGGGGTGCCGATCATGCCGCTGCCGGTGAAGTTGAGTCCGGCGACGGGATCACGCAGCTCGGTGAGGACAAGAAGCTTCTGCATCATGTCGGGGGAGGCGATCAGCGTGTTCATCTGGAAGTCGCTGAACCTACCCCACAGGGCGAGCAGATCGTCGTAGGAGAGCTTGCCGGCCTCGGCGGTCTTGACGACCTCGGCGGCGTTGCCGTTGGCGTCGTCGGGCGCGTCGCCGTTGATCAGCACGTTCACCGCGTCGGCGAGCTGGGCCTTGGTGATGTAGGCGCCGATCTGCTTCAGGGTGATCGAGAAGAGGTCGATGCGCTGGAACTTGACCGCCTCATAGGAGGCGACGAGCATACGCCCCCGCTTGGTGAGCCGGACGAGATTGTCCTTGAGCTTGATGACCGTCTCGGGGATGGCCGCGCCCTCGGCGACGACCGAAGCGGATACGTCGTGCCCGTCGGCGGTGGCGATGGTGCGGTAGTCGAGCGAGTTGATGACCGTTTTGGACGCGATGATGCTCTGGATCACCGCGCTCTCATCCATGCCCTGCAGGACGGCGCGCGCCACATATTCGGGGAAGAGGGCGGCGGAATCGCTCGTGCCGAAGAACTTGGCGATCGTATCGCTCTTGGGACCGCTCACCCTGATGTCGAACCGCTTGAGCTGGCGCTGAAAGGCGTCGAGCCCGGCCAGCTCGGTGCCGGCGTAGGCGGCGGAGGGATCGAGCTTTTCGAGCTGGTCGGAAAAGGGGACCCCCGCCTTGTACATCGTCTTGTCGAGCCGGATATTCTGGTAGTTTGCCATATGCTTCATCCTTCCTGTCAAATACAAAATGCGCCGTTGTCGGACAGCTTTTCCGGTTTCCCGCCGAGCTGCAAAAAGGCGGGGGCCTTCCCCGCGAACCCCTTGCAGAAGGCGTCGAGCTGTCCTTCGTCCATGCCCGCGGCGGCGGATTCGGCGGCGGCCGCGTCAAGCGCGGGCAGCGCGAAGGCCGCCAGCCGCACGAACTCCTTCCGCTTTTCCATAAGCCGCGCCCGTCCGGCCTCGGCGAGCGCGCCGAGCTCCCGGAGCTGCTTTGCCAGCGCAAGCGCCTGCGCGTGGCCGAGCGTTACCCCGCCGCCCCCCTCGAGCGATTTGACGAGATCCTCCCCGGCGGTATGCGCGCCCTTGGTGACCCCGGCCCGCTTCTGGGCGGGGACCGCGACAAACGACCATTCGTAGGCGTCGGTGGGGTTTCGAAGTTCGTGCCAGCAGAGCGCGTCGCCGTATTCCTGTCCCGCCTCGTGGGAGCAGGGCCTTTCCCGCACGTCCGCTCCGCAGATCGAGCATTCCGCCCGTTCGACGGCGCAGCCGACGCTGACCTCCTTTTTGATGCCCGCGTCGATCTCGAGGATGAGATCGGCGTTCTTGTCGCACCGAACCATGTAGGCCCACGCGCGTAGCGCGGCGTAGGGCTCCCCGGCGGCGGTCAGACGGCCCTGGTCGGTCTCCACGGCGGTCTCGAAGATGCGTGCGGTCTGGTTTTCCCCGCGCGGGTTGTGGTCAAAGATGCCCGTCTTTCCCACAAAGAGCGCCGCCAGCTTTTCGAGCGACGCGGCGGGGAACCGCTCGTAGTCGCGGTCGACCTCGTTGTCGCAGAGCAGGAGCGAAAAGACATAGACCTCTTCCACGGAGAGCTCCCGCCGGGAAAAGCGGTTGATTTTGGCGAGCTGTTCCCCCGTCGCGGGGGTATCCGCCGCCTTTTGGATGACTGCCTGTTTCATCGGTTCTCCTCCGTCCGCTCCAGTTCCCGCGCGAGCTTGTCGGCCTGCAAATTCTGCAGGCGTGCGTTGGCAAGCTCCAGCTCGTCCTGGAGGTTGATGTTGTCCCATGCGATGTCCACGCCGCAGGCGTAGCCCCGCAGGCGCAGAAAGACCGTGCAGATGCGGATGAGTACGGGGGTGAGCAGGCGGCGGTAGCTCTCCAGCTCGGAGGTGAGGATATCCGCCTGCTGCGCGCTCATCCGTTCGGTGGTCGACCAGTTGAGGCCGAGCAGGAAGGGCGGCACGCCGAGCTTGGCGACGATCTGCTCGAGCATCTGCCGGACCGGCACCTCGGTGCCGATCATCTGGTTGTCCGCGCCGATCACCTTGATGTCCACGTCCCCCACGGCGACGAAATCCTTGATCGCCCCCTGCTTGACCGAATCCATCGCGTCGGCCCATTCGCGTGCGATGTTCCCCGCGATCTCCCTGGCGCACGCCCGGTCGACCGCGTTGGCGCCGGGACGGTAGGTCACGGCGTAGCGCAGGTTGGCGATCCGCTCGAAGTTCTGCCCGATCGACGCGTAGATCTTCATCAGCACGTCGGACACGAAGGGCAGCCCGGCGAGCAGCGAGGTGCCGAACAGCTCCCCGGCCGCGGGGTTCAGCGCCGAAAAGACGATGAGCTCGGGCCAGGGGACGGGAACGGGGGCGAGCCCGTCCTTCGCGGCGCACACCTGCACGCCGAAGGGCGAACCCGCGTCCCGGAACGCGATGTTGCGCAGCGGCGCATTATAGAGCCCGGCGACGGATTTCCCGTCCGCCGCGACCACGATTTCACCGACCGCGTTTCCATAGGTGAGCAGGCTGTCTAGATAGCAGCGCACGAAGCTCTCCATGCCCCACGAGACCGCGCCGACCGGCACTCCGCGAAAAAACGCCTCCAGCTCGGCCTGCGCCGCGCGGTTGGAACAGACGGGCGCGCACCCGCCGACTAGCCGCCCGATCTTGTCGATCGCCGCGTCGATCACCGGGATGGCGCGCCGCAGCCCGTCATAGACCGCGCAGTCGGGCGTGGCCAGCGGCAGCAGGCCGTCCCAGCCCCGGCAGGGCTCGCGGGCGGTCTGTACGCTGACCGCCGCCTCCCCCCGCCGGAAAAAATCCCTGATTTTCAAATTGATCCTCCCCTCGGGGCGGGGGCAAACCAGATGTTTTAACCGCCGCCCACCCTGTGTTCCCCCGCCCAACCCAGGCGGAGGCAGCCCCCCCCGGC
>NZ_JAPJQF010000062.1:0-13787 GCF_030825285.1 Anaerotruncus massiliensis (ex Togo et al. 2026) | reverse complement strand
GCCGCGCACGCGCGCAAGGCGCGCGAACGCCCGGAACGGGCGTTGTTTTCCGCCGGGCGGTTTTGCCGAGCCTTCCGGCAGCCGTTGTTGGGAGAACGGAATCTGCCATATCAAAAGCGGCCGTCCAGTCGGACGGCCGCTTTTTTATGAGGGTTGACGGGAAGACGGCGAGTGCACCGCCGCTTTGCCGCACGGGCGGAGCTGGCGGCGGCGCACCACGCCCGGCCTGCATCAAAAGTTTCGGGGGTCCAGGGGGAACTCTTCAAAGTTCCCCCTGGTAGGCGCCCAGGATTTCGGAGACGTACATGATATGGTAATCCTTTTCGGGATACCAGCGGGTATCGGGCTCGTGGTCGAGGAAGCAGGCGGGGTCCATCGGCTGGCGGTAGAGCTTGCGGCAGGTGAGCGCGAGCTCCGACTGCGCGAGCACCGGCGCGCCGTCGAGTGCGACGGCCTCGAAGCCGCAGACGGCGAGCTTCTCCTCCGCACGGCCCGAGTGGGACCCGCAGTAGTTCATCTGCTGGCGGTACTGCTCGGGCAAAAAGCAGACGGAAAACCGTTCGCTCCGGTCGAGCAGCTCGCGGGTGAACCGCTGGGGCCTCAAAAAGACCCAGGTGACCGGGCGGTTCCACATAATGCCCACGCCGCCCCAGCTCGCGACCATGGTGTTGACCTTTTCGCCCGACTGGGTGGTGATCATCGCCCATTTGTGGTGGATCGCTTCAAACGGGTTGACGGCCAGCTCGTAGGGGGATATTTTCTGCATATTCTATCATTCCTTCCGTATGTATTCTTCCATGTAATCCCTATTATAGCACGCCCTTTCCGCGAAAAGAACCTCTTTTTGTGCAATTTTACCCAATTAAATTTTTATGATGCTGAATATTTATACGTAAAAATGCTTGCATTTGCATAAATATAATGTATAATAGGGGTATCGAATGAATGATTAACCAACGGAGGAATGAAATATGGAACAGAAATTCAATAAAGTCGTTTTGGCGTATTCCGGCGGTCTGGATACCTCGGTCATCATCCCCTGGCTCAAGGAGCATTACGGCTGCGAGGTGATCGCGGTCGCGGCCAACGTCGGGCAGGGCATGGGTGAGCTCGAGGGGCTTGAGGAGAAGGCGATCAAGACGGGCGCCTCCAAATGCTACATCGAGGACCTCACCGAGGAATTCGTCAACGATTTTATCGTCCCGACCGTCAAGGCGGGCGCGGTCTACGAGGGCAAATACCTGCTGGGCACTTCCTTTGCGCGGCCGGTCATCGCGAAACGGCTGGTTGAGATCGCCAAGAAGGAGGGCGCCGACGCAATCGTCCACGGCTGCACCGGCAAGGGCAACGACCAGGTGCGGTTCGAGCTGACGATCAAGGCGTTCGCCCCCAACATGCCGATCATCGCCCCGTGGCGGTTCTGGGAGCTCAACTCGCGGGAAAAGGAGATCGCCTACGCGGAGGAGCACAATGTCCCGCTCAAGATCAACCGGGAGACCAACTACTCCAAGGACAAGAACCTCTGGCACCTGTCGCACGAGGGTCTCGACCTCGAGGACCCCGCGAACGAGCCGGACTACGATAAGATCCTCGAGATGGGCGTTTCGCCCGAGAAGGCCCCCGACAAGCCCACCTATGTGACGCTGAGCTTTGAAAAGGGCGTGCCGGTCGCGGTCGACGGCCAGAAGATGAAGCCGGTCGACATCATCTATAAGCTCAATGAGCTGGGCGGCAAAAACGGCATCGGCATCATCGACATGGTCGAAAACCGGCTGGTCGGCATGAAGAGCCGGGGCGTCTACGAGACCCCGGGCGGCACCATCCTCTATGCGGCCCACCAGTCGCTCGAGGAGATCACCCTCGACAAGGAGACCCAGCACTACAAGATGCAGATGGGCATCAAGTACAGCGAGCTCGTCTACAACGGCCAGTGGTACACCCCGCTGATGGAGGCGCTCAACGCCTTTGTCGACAAGACGCAGGAGACGGTGACCGGCGACGTGAAGCTCAAGCTCTACAAGGGCAACATCATGAACGCCGGCATGACCTCCCCGCACTCCCTCTATTCGGAGGAGATCGCCACCTTCGGCGAGGACCACGTCTACGACCAGGCGGATTCCGCAGGCTTCATCAACCTCTTCGGCCTGCCGATCAAGGTCAAGGCGCTGCTCGACGAAAAGAAGATCAAATAAAGAAACTGCACAGAGTTTTTAGCCGTAACGCGGGGACGTCTGCCTTCCGCGTTACAGGCATTTCACAACGCGTAAAGGAGAAGCCGGTATATGAAGATGTGGGCGGGACGGTTTTCCAAAGAGGTCGACGACCGGGTAAACGACTTCAATTCCTCCATCCGGTTCGACTGCCGGATGTATGAGCAGGATATCAAGGGCTCGCTGGCGCACGCCGCGATGCTCGCGGCGCAGGGGATCATCCCGCAGGAGGACGCGGACGCGATCGCGCAGGGGCTCGAGGGCATCCTCGCGGATCTAAAAAGCGGCGCGCTCGTCTTCGACCCCGGCGCGGAGGACATCCACATGTTTGTCGAGGCGGAGCTCACAAAGCGGATCGGCGGCGCGGGAAAGCGCCTGCACACCGCGCGCAGCCGCAACGACCAGGTCGCGCTCGACCTGCGGCTGACGCTGCGGGAGGAGGCAAAGGAGATCAAAGCCCTGCTGCTCGCGCTCATTTCGGAGCTGCGCGATCGGGCGGCGGAGCACCTCGACACGGTCATGCCCGGCTACACCCATTTGCAGCGGGCGCAGCCGGTGACCTTCGCCCACCACCTGGCGGCCTACGCCAGCATGTTTTCGCGCGACGTGGGACGGGTGTCCGACGCGGCGGGGCGGATGGAATTCTGTCCGCTCGGCTCGGGCGCGCTCGCCGGGACGACCTACCCGATCGACCGGCAGCGGACGGCGGCGGCGCTCGGCTTTACGGCCCCGACGGCCAACTCGCTCGACGGGGTGTCCGACCGGGACTTCTGCATCGAGCTGGCGAACGCGATCGCGGTCATCATGATGCACCTGTCGCGCTTTTCGGAGGAGATCGTGGCGTGGTGCTCGTGGGAATTCAAGTTCATCGAGCTTGACGACGCCTTCGCGACCGGGTCGTCGATCATGCCGCAGAAGAAAAACCCCGACGTGGCCGAGCTGGTGCGCGGCAAGACGGGACGGGTCTACGGCGATCTGATGACGCTGCTCACGATGATGAAGGGGCTTCCGCTCGCCTATAACAAGGATATGCAGGAGGACAAGGAGGCCGTCTTCGACGCGGTGGACACGGTGAAGCTCTGCCTCAAGACCTTCACGCCGATGCTCCACACAATGACGGTGTTAAAGGAAAACATGCGCGCGGCGGCGGCGAAGGGGTTCATCAACGCGACCGACTGCGCCGACTACCTGACCAAGAAGGGGGTCCCCTTCCGCGACGCATACAAGATCACCGGCGGGCTGGTGGCGGAGTGCATCCGCCGGGGGCTGACGCTGGAGACCCTGCCGCTGGAGGACTACCGGGCGGCGAGCGGGGTCTTCGCGGAGGACGTGTACGGCGCGATCAACCTGGAAACCTGCGTGAAGGGCCGGCTCAGCGAGGGCGGGCCGTCGCCCGACGCGGTGAAAAAACAGCTTGCGCTGATCGCAAAGTTTTTGGAAGAGAACCAAAACTAAAGTTTTGGTCAAGCTTTTTCAAAAGCTTGCGGGTTGTCAGGGCGGGGCCCTGACGCGCGGCGCGTACGCCGCAAGACGCTTTGCCCCCGGACCCCACGGCCTTTGAAAAGGCCGGCGAAATGTTTGATGATTTGAGGTGTTCCCATGGAGAAGATCAAAGCGGGCGTCATCGGCGCCACCGGCTACGCGGGACTCGAGATCGTGCGGCTGCTCCTCTCCCACCCTTTTGTCGAGGTCGCGGCCGTCTCCTCCGTCTCCTTTGAGGGGCGGGCGATCAGCGAAATCTATCCGCAGCTCACCGGCATCTTCGGCGAGACCCTCGCCAATGACGCCGCCGTCGTCGACCGCTGCGACGTCGTCTTTGGCTCGCTGCCCGCCGGGCTCTCCGAGCCCATCGCGCGCCGGTGCTTCGACGCGGGCAAGCTCTACATCGATATGGGCGCGGATTTCCGTCTCAAAAACGAGGCGGATTACAAGCAGTGGTACGACAAGGACTACGCCGATCCCGCGCTGCATGAGGCCGCCGTCTACTGCATCCCCGAGCTGCACCGGGCGAGGCTCGCGGGCGCGAAGCTCATCGGCAACCCCGGATGCTATCCCACCTCCATCGCGCTCGGCCTCGCGCCTGCCGTGAAGGCCGGCGCCATCGACCCCGCCACCCTCGTCATCGACTCCAAGTCGGGCGCGACCGGCGCGGGCCGCGGCCTCGCCCTCAACACCCACTACACCGAGTGCAACGAGGCGTTCGCGCCCTACAAGGTCGCCTCCCACCGCCACACCCCCGAGATCGAGCAGACCCTTTCCGAGCTCGCCGGGCGGGAGGTGAGGGTCACCTTCGTGCCGCATTTGCTGGCCGTCAACCGGGGCATCGTCTCGACGATGTACGCGAATTTCATGCCCGGCTTCGACCTCGCGGCCGTGCGGACGCTCTATGAGGGATTCTACCGAGGCGAGGAATTTGTCAGGGTGCTGCCCGACGGGGCGGCCGCGAACCTCAAGAACGTCAAATATTCCAACTACTGCCACATCTCCCTGCACGCAGACGCCCATACCGGCCGCCTGATCGTCGTCTCGACGATCGACAACATGGTCAAGGGCGCGGCGGGGCAGGCGATCCAAAATATGAATATCGCGCTCGGGCTCGAGGAGGATGCGGGGCTCCGCATTATCCCGCCCGCGTTTTGAGCATGAAGGAGTGAACCAGCATGTCCTATACATTCGTCGAGGGCGGCGTCTGCGCCGCCAAAGGCTTTTCGGCGGGCGCCGTCCATGCCGGCATCCGCAAAAACCGCACCAAAAACGACCTCGCGCTCATCGTGAGCAAGAAATCCTGCGCCGCCGCCGCGATCTATACGCGAAACAAGGTCAAGGGCGCGCCCATCCTCGTGACGCAGGCGCATTTGAAGGATGGCCGCGCGAGGGCGTTCCTCTGCAATTCCGGCAACGCCAACACCTGCAACGCCGACGGCGTCGACATCGCGAACGCCATGTGCGGCAGCGCGGCCGCCGCGCTGAAAATCTCCCCCGCCGACGTGATCGTCGCGTCGACCGGGGTCATCGGCCAGCCGCTGCCGCTTGCGCCCATCACCTCCGCCATGCCCGCGCTGGCCGCTTCCCTTTCGGAGACGGGGAGCGCGGACGCCGCCGAGGCGATCATGACCACCGACACCAGGCGCAAGGAGGTCGCGGTGCGGTTCCCGCTCGGCGGCAAAACCTGCACGATCGGCGGCATCGCCAAGGGCTCGGGGATGATCCATCCCAATATGGCCACCATGCTCTGCTTTGTCACGACCGACGCGGCCATCGCCCCGGCCCTGCTCCAAAAGGCGCTCAAATGCGTCGCCGACGAAACCTTCAACATGGTCTCGGTCGACGGGGACACCTCCACCAACGACATGCTCTCCATCCTCGCAAACGGCGAGGCGGGCAACGCGGAGATCGTCTCGATGGACGCCGACTATTACCACTTCGCGCAGGGGCTCATGATGGTCTGCCGCCAGATCGCCAAGGAGCTGGCCGCCGACGGCGAGGGCGCGTCCAAGCTGCTCGAGTGCACCGTCACCGGAGCGCCCGACAAGGAGACCGCCAAAAAGGTCGCCAAATCGGTCGTCTGCTCGAGCCTCTTCAAGGCCGCGATGTTCGGCGAGGACGCCAACTGGGGCCGTATCCTCTGCGCGATCGGTTACACCGACGCGGAGTTCGAGATCGACCGGGTGGCGGTGACGCTCGCCTCCGACGCGGGGAGCGTCCACGTCTGCGAAAACGGCGCGGGCGTTCCCTTCAGCGAGGAGGAAGCCAAGAAGGTCCTCGGAGAAAAGGAGATCCGCATCGAGGTCGACATGGGGCAGGGCGGGGAATCCGCCACCGCATGGGGCTGCGATTTGACCTATGACTATGTGAAGATCAACGGCGATTACCGCACCTGACCGGCGGCTAACGGCGCGGGGCGGTGCCCCTTCGGCCGCGCGCTTCGGTTGCGTACACATGTACGCGGCCCTCGCGCGCTTCCTCGCCGCCTTGCCCCACATCCGTTTTCCGCGGTCAGGCGGCGCGGCGGGAGATCCTTCGGCACGGGCGGACGGCAACCAATTGGGAGGAGAGGGATAGCATGCAGATTACGAATTCCGATAAGGCGCAGGTGCTCGCGGAGGCGCTGCCCTATATCCAGGACTACGCGGGCAAGGTGGTCGTCGTCAAGTACGGCGGCAACGCGATGGTAGACGGCGCGCTCAAGGCCGCCGTCATGAGCGACATCGTGCTGCTCTCGCTCGTCGGCATCAAGATCGTATTGGTGCACGGCGGCGGGCCCGAGATCACCGAAACGCTCAAGGCCATCGGCAAGGAGAGCCGGTTCATCGGCGGCCTGCGCTACACCGACGAGGAGACCCTCAAGGTGGCGCAGATGGTGCTCGCGGGCAAGACCAACAAGGACCTCGTCAACCTGCTCGAGCAGCAGGGGGGCCGGGCGATCGGTCTCTGCGGCATTGACGGCCGGATGATCTCGGCCAAAAAGATCGAGGGGGAGGCCGACCTCGGCTATGTCGGGGAGGTCACGGGCGTCGACGCGACCGTGCTGCGCGACGCGCTCGACCGGGGCTACATCCCCGTGATCGCCACCCTCGGCTGCGGGGAGGACGGCACCGTCTACAACATCAACGCCGATTCGGCGGCCTGCCGCATCGCGGCCGAGCTGCACGCCGAAAACCTCATCTCCATGACCGACGTGCGCGGACTGCTCCGCAACAGGGACGACGAAAACACGCTGATCCCCGAGGTCAAGGTCAGCGAGGTGCCCCTGCTCGTGCGGCAGGGGGTCATCGCGGGCGGCATGATCCCCAAGGTGGAGTGCTGCGTCGAGGCGGTGCGCCGCGGCGTCAAGCGCGCCTTCATTATCGACGGGCGCATCCCCCACTCGATCCTCATCGAGCTCATGACCAACGAAGGCATCGGCACGATGTTCTTAGGATAGCGGCTGGGGGAACCAGGGGGACTTTGAAAAGTCCCCCTGGACCCCGAAACTTTTGGTTCAGGCGGGACGCGCCGCGACGCCGCGCGCGTCCCGTGAGGATAAAGTTTTCGCCCGCTTTTTCACACACGGCCCGTGAGACTAAAATTTTCGCCCGCCTTTTATAAAAGGCGGCGGGTTGTCAGGGCGGAGCCCTGACGCGCGGCGCGCACGCCGCAAGACGCCTTGTCCTTCAGGCGCATTTTGGAAAAGGGTGGGGGGAAACCTTTTACAAGACAAAAGGTTTTCCCCACGAACGGAAAGGGTGATCAGCATGACCCTCATGGAGGAAGATAAACAGTATATCGCGAACACCTACGGGCGGTTCCCGTTCGAAGCGGCCAGCGGCAAAAACGCGACCTGCATGGGCGGGGACGGAAAAACATACATCGACTTTTCCAGCGGCATCGGGGTGAACTCCCTCGGCTTCTGCGACGAGGGGTGGGCCGCGGCGGTCGCGAAGCAGGCGGCCACCCTCCAGCACATCTCCAACCTCTACTATACCGCGCCGATGGTAAAGGTGGCCAAAACCCTCTGCGAGCGGACGTTTGCCGACAAGGTGTTTTTCTGCAATTCGGGCGCGGAGGCCAACGAGGGCATGATCAAGACCGCCCGAAAATACAGCTTCGATAAATACGGCAGGGGCCGCCACAAAATCGTGGCGCTCGAAAATTCCTTCCACGGGCGCACGGTGACGACCCTCTCCGCCACGGGGCAGGAGGTCTTCCACCGGTATTTCGACCCGTTCACCGACGGCTTTTCGTTTGTGAGGGCGGGGGATATCGCCGCGCTGGAGCGCGCCGCCGACGGGGAAACCTGCGGCATCCTGCTCGAGCTCATCCAGGGGGAGGGCGGCGTGGTGCCGCTCGACCGGGAATTCGTCGACGCGGCGGCGCGCATCTGTAAGGAGCGCGACATCCTGCTGATGGCCGACGAGGTGCAGACGGGAATCGGCCGCACCGGAAAGCTGCTCTGCTGCGAGCACTACGGGATCACGCCCGATCTCGTATCGCTGGCGAAGGGCCTCGGCGGCGGGCTGCCGCTCGGCGCGGTGCTCTTCGGCGAAAAATGCGCCCACACGCTCGGCCCGGGCGACCACGCCACCACCTTCGGCGGCAACCCGGTGGCCTGCGCGGGCGCTTTGGAGGTGCTCGGACGCATTGACGAAAAACTTCTCGCGGAGGTCGCGGAAAAGGGCGCGTACATCACGAGGGCGGTCGAAGGGATGCCGCACGTCGTGAGCGTCGAGGGAAAGGGGCTCATGCTCGGCGTGACGCTCGAGGGGGTCAACAGCCGCGAGGCGGCCGCCGCCTGCCTTGAAAAGGGGCTCATCATCCTGACCGCCAAGGCGAAGCTGCGGATGCTTCCGCCGCTCACCATCACCTATCCGGAAATCGATGAAGGCTTAAAAAGACTGAAAGAGGTGCTCGAACATGAATCATCTGCTGAAACTGCTTGACCTTTCCAACGAGGAGATCATCGAACTGCTGAACCTCGGCGACCAGCTCAAATACGAGCTCAAACACGGCATCCGCCACCAGCACCTGAAGGGGAAAACGATGGGGATGATCTTTCAGAAATCCTCCACCCGGACCCGCGTCTCCTTTGAAGTGGGCATGGCGCAGCTCGGCGGTTCGGCGCTCTTCCTGTCGGCGCGCGATTTGCAGATCGGCCGCGGCGAGCCGGTGCAGGACACCGCCCGGGTGCTCTCGCGGTACCTCGACGGCATCATGATCCGCACCTTCGCCCAGCAGGAGGTCGAGGACCTCGCCAAATACGGCTCGATCCCCATCATCAACGGCCTGACCGACTTCTGCCACCCCTGCCAGGTGCTTGCCGACCTCATGACCATCCGCGAATACAAGGGCGGGCTTGAGGGGCTCAAAATGTGCTACATCGGCGACGGCAACAACATGGCCAACTCCCTCATCGTCGGCGGCCTCAAGACGGGGATGTCCGTCGCGGCCGCGACCCCCGCCGACTACCGGCCCGACCCGGAGGTGCTCGATTTCGCCAAGCCCTACGGGGACAAATTCCTGCTCACCTCCGACATCCGCGCCGCCGCCGAAAAGGCCGACGTCGTCTTTACCGACGTGTGGGCGTCGATGGGCATGGAGGAGGAGGCGGAGAAGCGCCGCGCCGCCTTCAAGGGCTACCAGGTGAACGAGGAGCTTCTCGGGCTCTGCGCGCCCGACGCGATGGTGCAGCACTGCCTGCCCGCCCACCGCGGCGAGGAGATCACCGACGAGACGTTTGAAAAGCACGCCAACGAAATTTTTGACGAGGCGGAAAACCGCCTGCACGCCCAGAAGGCCGTCATGGTCAAGCTGATGGCGGGCAAATAAGATGAAAAAACAGGAGGCCCCATGAGGGGCCTCCTGTTTTTTTGAAGCGCGCAGCAAACGGGCGCGCGATTGACACTGCTTCCACGATGGGCTAAAATAGACACAAACCCGGGCGGCAACGCCGAAAGGACGGACCGATGAACGTGAAAAAGCTGCTGGCGCTTCTGCTGGCGATGATACTGCTCGTCTCCCTCGCCGCCTGCGGGGAGAAGGAACGGGGCGGGGAAAGCTCCTCCTCCGCGCCCGAGGAGGAGCCCGATCCCAACTGGCCGGTCGCGATCGGCGACATCCGCATCCCTGAAAAGCCGCGCGCGGCCGTCTCCCTTTCGCCCGCGCTCACCGAGGTGATCTTCGAGCTCGGCGCGGAAAACCAGCTCGCCGGGGTCAGCGACTTCTGCGACTACCCCGCCGGCGCGGACGGGCTGCCCCGCTGCGGCACCGCCGCGCTGCCCGATTTCGAGGCGCTTTCGGACATCCGGCCCGACGTGGTCTTTTCCTCCGCCGCCCTCTCCGAGGCGGACACGGTGAAGCTCCAGCAGATGGGCGCCGAGGTGGTCGTGCTGCCCCGCGCGCATTCGATGGACGAGCTGCGCGCGATCTACCTGAATACGGCGATCGTGCTGGGCGGGCTGGAGGACGGCGACCAGAACGGCTACGACACCTTCCGGGCGCTTGAAAACCGTTGGGACGCGCTGACCGCCGCCGCCTCACGGGTGACCGAACGGCTGGGCGGCGTCTACCTGCGCGCAGCGCCGCTCATGATGGCGACGGGGGACGCCTTCGAGGGGGAGCTGCTCGCCGCGATCGGCGTCGAGAACGACGCGGCGGCCTACACCGGCTGGGAATACCCCGCCGACCAGGCGGTCAACCTCTATCCCGATATCATCTTCTACGACGAGGGGATCGATCCCGAATACTTTAAGGGCACCCAGGTCTACAACACGACCGACGCCTATAAGCAGGGGCGCATCTACCCGGTGAACGGCACGGCCCTCGAGCGGCAGAGCGGCAGGATGTTTGCCGAGCTGGAAAAAATGTTCGCCGAGGCGTACCCCGAGCTGGCCTCCCTGCTTGACGCGCCGCCCGAGGAGGAACCGGCGGCGGAATCCTCCTCGGGGGAGGAGAGCGGCGGGGACGACGGGATGCTCGACATCAGCGATATGACGCAGGTCGGATAGAGTGACAAACGGGACCGGGGCTCCGCCCCGGTCCCGTTTTTCTTTGCGGGCGGCCGTGTCAGAAGTTGAACTCGTCCTCCCAGGGGAAATCGCCGCCGGATTCCACATCCCCCGGCCAGTGGGCGCACCACGCCGGCAGCGGCGGGTCCTCCACCCGGTCGAGGCTGGGGGTGTAGGGCTTGAGGTCGAGGAGGGGGCTGCCGTCCTCCGCGTCGATGTAGCTTAGTCCGATCACGCCCGCCTTGGGGTCGAGACGGGTCACGGCCGCGCAGGAGAGGGCGAGGGGGTTGGGGCGCATGGGCGAGCGGGTGGCAAAGACCCCCAGGCGCTCCGGTCCTTTGACATAGGGGGACCGTTCGACCAGGTTTTCGCGGGAGCGCGCGTCGTCGCAGCCGGAAAACCACCAGAGGATATTGAGATAGCCGAAGCCCTCCAACCCGGCCATCGCCGGGCGGTAGGCCGGGTCGAGCTCCAGGCGGAAACCGCCGCCGTCCGAACGGACGCGGCCGATCGGTTTTACTGAGTAGCTGATGTCCATAAAAAACCTCCTGTTTGATTTTTTACGGTACCGTTGCTACCAGTATAACAGCAAGCCTTGATACTACAAGCCCCAATTTTGAAAACCCGCAAATCCGTCCCCACGCATTGACGGAGGAGGGCGCAAGCGCGTATAATAGCCAAAAGGGACAACTCCGACAGGAAGGGTGGATGCAGATGATCAGCGGCGCGCAGGCGATGGTGAAATGTCTTGAGGCGGAGGGGATTTCCGTGGTATTCGGGTATCCCGGCGCGGCGATCTGCCCGTTTTACGACTGCCTCGGGCAGTCGTCCATCCGGCACATCCTCACCCGCAATGAACAGAACGCCGGCCACGCCGCGAGCGGCTACGCCCGCGTCACCGGGAAGCCCGCCGTCTGCGTCGCCACCTCCGGCCCCGGCGCGACCAACCTCTTCACCGCGATCGCCACGGCCTATGCCGACAGCATCCCGCTCGTCGCGATCACCGGGCAGGTGGAGACGGGGCTTCTGGGCCGCGACGTCTTCCAGGAGGTCGACACCACGGGCGCGGCGGAGCCGTTCACCAAATACAGCTACCTCGTGGGGGACGCTTCCGACATCCCGCGCGTCTTCAAGGAGGCGTTTTACATCGCGTCGACCGGGCGGCGCGGGCCGGTGCTGATCGACATGCCCGTCGACGTCCAGCGGCAGTTGATCAATTTCCGCTACCCGCAGGAGGCCTCGATCCGGGGCTATAAGCCCCGCTTCCGGGGTCATGCCGTGCAGGTGAAGCGGGTCGCGGAGGCGATCCGCGCCGCCAAGCGCCCGCTGCTCTGTGTGGGCGGCGGCGCGATCGCTGCGGGCGCGCAAAGGCAGGTGCGCGCCCTCTGCGAGGCGGTCTCGCTGCCCGCGGTGAGCACCCTCATGGGCATCGGCGCGCTGCCCGCCGGGCATCCGCTCTATTTCGGGATGCTCGGACAGAGCGGCGGCTGCGCCGCAAACGAGGCGGTCGCCGAAAGCGACCTGCTCATCATCCTCGGCGCGCGCGCCGACAACCGCGCGATGGCCAAGCCCGACCAGATCGAGGCGGCGACCGCCGTCGTGCACATCGACATCGACGCGGCGGAGATCGGCAAAAACCTCGGCACCACCATCCCCCTCGTGGGGGACGCGGCCGCCGTGCTCGAACAGCTTCTCGAGCAGTCCCCGCGCGGCGAGTGGGGCAAGTGGCTCGAATGGCTGCGCGCCCGCCGCGCGCGGGAGGCGGCGCCCGCAGCGGCGCCGCCCAGGGCGGGCTGCGTCGATCCGGAGGCGTTCGTGCGTCTGCTCTCCGCCAAAATGGAACCCGATGCGATCTATGTCTCCGACGTGGGGCAGAACCAGATCTGGTCGGCGAAAAACTGCGCGGTCAGGGACGGGCTCTTCCTCACGACGGGCGGCATGGGCACGATGGGCTACGCGCTGCCCGCCGCCCTCGGCGCGAAGCTGGCCTGCCCCGGGCGGCAGGTCGTCGCCGTCTGCGGCGACGGGGCGTTCCAGATGGCCATGATGGAGCTTGCCACCGCCAACCAGCACGGGGTGCCGGTCAAGCTCGTCGTGATGCGCAACGATATGCTCGGCATGGTGCGCGAAATCCAGCAGAGGGAATACCGGGGCCGGGAAACCGCGGCCGCCCTTGCGGGCGGTCCGGAGATCGGCGGGATCGCCGGGGCGTACGGCGTCCCCTTCGACCGGATCGATTCCATGGAGGAGGCCGGGGCCGCGGTGGAACGATTCCTTGCGGCGGACGGTTCGTATATCCTCGAATGTGTCGTCGACCCGCGGGAGGAAACCCGCTGACAGGAGGGAAAGCGTATGAAACAGATCATGTCGGTGCTGGTGGAAAATAAGGCGGGCGTGCTCTCCCGCACGGCGGGGCTTTTCGCGCGCCGGGGCTTCAACATCGAAAGCCTCGCGGTGGGAGAGACCGAGGACCCCACCGTCTCCCGCATGACGATCGTCGTCGAGGGGGACGAGCGCACCATCGAACAGGTCGAAAAGCAGCTTAATAAACAGATCGACGTCATCAAGGTCAAGCTCCTTGAGACCGACGCGGCCACCCGCCGCGAGCTCATCCTTATCAAGACGAACGCCACACAGCAGAACCGCGGGGAAGTCATCGACATCGCCACGATCATGAACGCCAAGATCGTCGACCTCTCCCGCGCCACCCTCACGGTCGAGATGTGCGACCGCCCCGAGCGGGTCGACCTGCTGATCGATATGCTCACCCCCTACGGCATCGCCGAGATCGCCCGCACGGGGATGATCGCCCTTCAGAAGGGCGCCGACGCCATTCGGAAGTGATTTGCCGCTCAGGGGCTTGTCGGCTGCCCGCCGGCAGGGGCCTTCTTAGGTTTGCCGCTCGGAGAGTGGTGGAGCTTGCCGGGTCCTGCTCCGGCGTGGTTTTGGATTTGCCGCGCTGCGACGGCCCTCAGGCCTAGTGCCGGAGGCGTGTCCCGCCGACGGCCGCCCGGCGGGGCTTGGACGGGAATTGCCGCCCGAGGGCGGCAAGAAATACGAGCGCGTTCCGCCGCGCACCACGGGTTCCTTTTCG
>NZ_JAPJQF010000061.1:0-14177 GCF_030825285.1 Anaerotruncus massiliensis (ex Togo et al. 2026) | reverse complement strand
GGTTGGGGAGCACGGGGAAGGGGGACTTGCCGCAGTTGCAGGACACCTCGGTCGTCACGCCCTGCGCCACCTGGCTCTGGGAGGGCGGGTTGTGGATGATCGCGAAGTCGGAGTGGGCGTGCGCGTCGATAAAGCCGGGGGAGAGGACGAGCCCCTCCGCGTCGATCGTGCGCTTGGCGCCGAGGTGCCGCAGGTCGCCCACGCCGGTGATTGTGTCGCCCTTGACGGCCACGTCCGCCCGGAAGCCCGGACGGCCGGAGCCGTCGACCACGAACGCGTTTTTGATGAGAACGTCTACCATCTGTAATCCCTCCTCAGCATTCCGGCGCTTCCGGCCGGTAGACGGTTTTGCCGCTCATGAGGACCCGGCGGACCCGCTGGAGGCTGCGGATGTCGGCGGAGGCGTCCCCGTCGCAGACGAGCAGGTCGGCGTTGAGGCCCGCCTTCACGAGCCCGACGGAGTTTTCAATGTCAAGCAGCTTGGCGCCGTTATGGGTGCCCAGCCGGATGGCCTGCACCGGCGTGATGCCGTAGTCGACCATGAAGGCCAGCTCCTTGGCGACCGGCGCGGGCGGCGCGCCGAAGAGCACCATGTCGGTGCCCGCGGCGATCGTGACGCCGAGGTCGTAGATCGCCTTGAAGTTCGTCTTGTAGCTCTCCGCCGCGCTCTTAAAGAAGCTCCAGAAGCTGCGCACCGGCAGCGGCGCGTCGGGGCCGGGGTTGCCGTCCGCGTCCTTATAGCGGTCGTAGGCGTCGGTGTAGGTGATGATCGTGGGAATCCACGCGAGCCCCTTGCGCTTCATCTCGGCGGCCTGCTCGAGGGTCAGGTAGGTGGCGTGCTCGATCGTGTCGAAGCCCGCCTCGATCGCCATGCCCACCGACGGGCCGACGCCCGCGTGGATGGCGCATTTGCGCTCGAGCCGGTGGGTCTCCTCGACTGCGGCGTTCAGCTCCTCCTGGGTGTATTCCGGCCGGGTCATCACCCGGTGGCTGCTCATCAGCTTGATCCAGTCGGCGCCCGCTCGCAGCTGCTTGCGGATGACCTTGCGGATCTCGTCCACGCCGTCCGCGACCTCGCACTCGTTTTTGAGGTTGGTGATCTGGTCGCCGTGGCCGCCCGTCATTGTGAGCCCGCGGTCACAGTGGAAGATGCGCGGGATGGTGACGTAGCCCTTTTGGCCCGCGTAGCGCAGCTTTTCGCAGAGCAGGTGGTCGGAGGACATGTCGCGCACGGTGGTGACGCCCACCGTCAGCGCCGACTGCGCGGCGTAGAGCGCCTTGTAGGCGATGAGGTGGTCGTTGAAGCGCAGCGCGTCGGGGTAGTGGATGTAGCTGCCGAGGTGGATGTGCATGTCGATGAGGCCGGGAAGGATGGTGGCGTCGCCGAAGTCGAGGATTTGCTCCTCCGGGTGCGCGGCGGCAAGCGCCTGGCGGGGGGAGACCTCCGCGATCTTCCCGGTTGCATCGATCCGTACGGCGTGGCCGCGCAGGACGGTCTCGCCGTCGCCGGTGACGATGGTTTTCGCAGTCAATATCATGCCTAATACCTTCTTTTTTGTCCGAGATTAGAGGGAGTTTATTTCCCGCACGTAGTGGCAGGCGACCTGGTGGCCGCAGGAGACCTCCTCCAGCTGCGGCTGCTCGCAATGGCACCGCTCCTTCGCGTAGGCGCAGCGCGGCGCGAAGCGGCAGCCCGGCTTGGGGTTGATGGGGGAGGTGATCTCCCCCTTGAGTAGGATGCGTTCCTGCTTCTGGTGCAGCTTCGGGCGCGGGATGGCGGAGAGCAGCGCCTTGGTGTAGGGGTGGTAGTGGTGGGCGAAGAGCTCCTTGGAGCCGGCGTTTTCCACCATGTTCCCGAGATACATGACGCCGATGTCGTTGGAGATGTGCTTGACGACCGACAGGTCGTGGGTGATAAACAGATAGGTGAGGTTCATCTCCTTCTGCAAATCCTGCAAAAGGTTGAGGATCTGGGCCTGAATGGACATGTCCAGCGCGGAGACCGGCTCGTCGCAGACGATGAATTTGGGGCTCAGGGCAAGCGCGCGGGCGATGCCGATGCGCTGGCGGCGGCCGCCGTCCAGCTCGTGCGGGTAGGAGTCCGCCACCCGCTGGGCCAGCCCCACCGTATCCATGAGGGCGGCGACCTTCCGGTTCCGCTCCTCCCTGTTCGCACACGCCTGGTAGATGTCCAGCGGCTCGCCGATGATCTCCGAGACCGTCATGCGCGGGTTGATCGAGGAGTAGGGGTCCTGAAAGATCATCTGCATGTTGCGGCGGGAATGCTTGAGCTCTTTTTTGTCCAGACGGGTGATGTCCCGCCCCTCGAACCGGACCATGCCGCCGGTGGATTCCAGCAGGTGCACGAGCACCCTGCCGAGGGTGGACTTCCCGCAGCCCGACTCCCCGACGATGCCCAGCGTTTTGCCTTCGCCGAGCGAAAAGCTCACGCCGTCGACCGCGTGCAGCGCGCCCTGCGGGACCTTGAAGTATTTTTTGAGATCGGTTACCTCTAGCAGCGCTCCCATCAAAACGCCTCCTGTCTATATTTCACGGATGCACCGGACGGTGTGGGTGCCGGAGAGGCGCCGCGGTGCGGGCGGCTCCTTTTCGCAGGCAGCGGTCCGGTAGGGGCACCGGGGAGCGAAGTTGCACCCGGCGGGCAGGTCGGTGGGGTCGGGCATCAGCCCGGGGATCGGCTGGAGGCGGTCCCGCTCCTCGTCGAGGTCGGGGATCGAGCCGAACAGCCCGACCGTATAGGGGTGGCGGGTGCGCTCGAAGATGTCCTCCGCGCTCCCCGATTCGATGATCTCGCCCGCGTACATGATCGCGACCCGGTCGCAGGTCTCCGCCACGATGCCCAGGTCGTGGGTGATGAGGATCATCGAGGTCCCGAGCTCCTGCTTCAGCTTCTTCATCATATCCATGACCTGCGCCTGCACGGTGACGTCGAGGGCGGTGGTGGGCTCGTCGGCGATGAGCAGCGACGGGTTGCAGGCCAGCGCGATGGCGATGACGACCCGCTGCTTCATCCCGCCCGAAAACTGGTGGGGATATTCGCCGAACCGCTCGCTCGGGATGCCGACCATCTCGAGCATCTCGCACGCCCTGACGTGCGCCTCGGCGGCGCCCGTCTTCCCGTGCAGGCGGATCATCTCGACGATCTGCTCGCCGACGGTCATGATCGGGTTGAGGGCGGTCATCGGGTCCTGATAGATCATCGAGATCTTTTCGCCGCGCACCTTGCGCACCTCGTTGGGGGAGAGCTTGCGCAGATCCCGCCCCTCGAAGAAAATTTCTCCGTTCGGCACGACCGCTGGCGGCACCGGCAGCAGCCGCATGATGGCCAGCGCGGTCGTGGTCTTGCCCGCGCCCGTCTCCCCGACCAGCCCGAGCGTCTCGCCCCTGCGGAGGTTGAGGTCGATGCCGTTTACCGCCTCGACGTTCCCCTTGCGGGTGCGGTATTGCACGGTGAGGTTCTTGATTTCCAGAAGCAGATCGTTCATGCCTGTCACCTCCGTCAGTCCTTGAGACGCGGGTCGATGGCGTCGCGGATGCCATCGCCGACGATGTTCAGGGAGAATACCGTGATCATGATGAAGAGTCCGGGGAAGACGGCCATATACGGCTCGTAGCGCAGATACTGGCGCGCCGCCGAGAGCATGGCGCCCCACTCGGCCTGCGGCGGCTGGATGCCCATGCCGAGGAAGGAGAGGGTGGCGCAGGAGAGGATGGCCGCCGCCACGCCGAGGGTGGACTGCACGATGATCGGGGCGACCGCGTTGGGGAGGATGTGCCGGAGCATGATGCGCAGGTCCCCCGCCCCGATCGACCGGGCGGCCTCGATGTACTCGTTGTCCTTGACGGTAAGCACCGCCGCGCGCGCCACGCGCGCGAAGCCGGGCGCGTTGGCAAGGCCGATGGCGATCATCATGTTTCGCAGCCCGGTGCCGAGGGAGGCCGCGATCGCGATGGCCAGAAGCATGCCGGGGATCGCCATCAGCACGTCCATGAAGCGCATGATCACCGTGTCGAACTTTCCTCCGTAGAAGGCGGCGACCGTGCCGAGCGTGCCGCCGATCAGCAGTCCGATCGCCACGGCGATCAGGCCGACCTGCAGGGAGATCTGGCTGCCGTAGATGATGCGGCTGAGGATGTCGCGGCCAAAGTTGTCGGTGCCGAAGGGGTGCCCGGGTCCGGGCGGCTGCTTGGCGATGGAGGCGTCCTGGTCGTCGTAGCCGTAGGGCGCGATCAGCGGCGCGAGGAGGGCGCAGAGGATGAGCAGGATCATGACGATTGCGCCGAACACGGCCATGCGGTTGCGCAGGAACCGGTGGAGCACGTCGCCCCAGAGCCCCTGCTTTTTGGGGAGGGCGTTTCTACGCTTCAACTGCCGCCACCTCCTTGCGTTTTTTCAGCTTTTGGTACTGGGATTTGATGCGCGGGTCGATGTAGCTGTAGAGGATGTCCACGCCGAGGTTGACGAAGCTGAAGAGGATCGCCATGAAGAGCACGCATCCCATGACCACCGGCGTGTCGCGCGTCTTGATGCTGTCGATCAGGTATTTGCCGATGCCGGGGATGGCAAAAACGGTTTCGCACAGGACGGTGGTGACACCGAGCAGGTTGCCGAACTGGATGCCGATGACGGTGATGACCGGGATGAGGGCGTTTTTGAGCGCGTGGTTGATGATGACCTTCCGCTCGACCTGCCCCTTGCCGCGCGCGGTGCGGATGTAGTCCTGGCGGATCGTCTCGAGCATGCTCGAGCGGGTGGTGCGCATGATGTTGGCCGCGCCGTTGACCCCCAGCGTGATCGCGGGCATGACGAAGTAGAGCGGCCCGTAGGAACCCGAGGCCGGCAGCCATCCCAGCTGGATGGAGAAGAAGATGATCAGCAGCAGCCCGAACCAGAAGGAGGGCATCGACACGCCGATCAGGGAGGTCGCCGTCGCGAGGTTGTCGAAGATGGAGTACTGCCTGGTCGCGGCGATGACGCCGCAGGTCACCCCGATGACGATTGAGAGGGCGCACCCCAGCACCGCCAGCAGGGCGGTGTTGGGGAAGCGTTCGAGGATCTCGGTCATGACGGGGCGGCCGGTGAAATAGGACTCGCCGAAATCGAACCGGGTCAGGATACCGCCGGCGTAGCGCACGTACTGGACGACGAAGGGGTCGTCGCGCCCCAGCTTGGCGTTGAGCGCGTCGATGTCCTCCTGCGTGGCGTTGTCGCCCAGCAGCATCTGGACGGGGTCGCCCGGCGCGATGTACATCAGGGAAAAGACGATCAGCGTGACGCCCAGCAGCACGGGGATCATCAGGAGCAGCCGCTTTAACACATACCGGTACACGTTGTCACCTCATTTCTGGCGCATGCCGAAGGGCTATGCAAAGGTCACCTTGTTGAAGGAGTAGCGGCCGGAGGGCGGCGCTTCGAGTCCCTGGACACTGCTGCGGGCCACGGCGATCTCCTCGCTGTTCCAGAGGAAGACCCACGGGCAGTCCTCGACGATCAGCTCCTGCGCCTTGTAGTAGGCGTCGCGTCGCGCGTCCTGGTCGATTGTGTTCGCGCCGGTATCGAGCAGCGCGTCCACGTCGGGGTTGCTGTAGCGGGCGGTATTGGCCCAGGTGGCGCTGCCGGTGTGGAAGGTGTCGCTCAGGCCGTAGTCGGCGTCGCCGGTGTAGGTCGGCCAGGTGAGAATGTACATCTGGAAGCCGCCGTTGACGATCTTGTCGAGGTAGGTCGCGTTCTCCAGCACCTCGACCGAGGTGCGGATGCCGACCGCCGCGAGCTGGTTCTGGACCATCTCGGCGATGTCGATGCGCAGCTGGGCGTCGCTCGTGGTGATGACCACGTCGATCCCGTCGGGATAGCCGGCCTCGGCCAGCAGCTGTTTGGCCTTCTCCGGGTCATAGGCGTAGGGCTTGAGACCGGGGTTGTAGCCCCAGATCGCCGGGGAGATCGGGCCGTCGGCGACCGAACCGGTCGTACCGTAGACGGTCTGGACGATGCTCTCCTTATCGATCGCGCAGCTGATCGCCTGGCGGACGAGCTTGTTGTCGTAGGGGGCCAGCGTGCAGTCGAAGCCGATGAAGCAGTTGTTGTAGGAGTCGGCGCGCAGGATCTGCACGTCGGGGTTCTCCTCGAGCATCGGCAGGTCGCTCGCGGAGATGTTCATCGCGATGTCCACACCGCCCGATTCGATCTCGACCGTGCGGCTCGACGGCTCGGCGATGATGCGCATGATCAGCTTGTTCACGGAGGGCTTGGCGCCCCAGTACCGATCGTTGGCGGTGTACTCCAGCCGGTCGCCGCGCACCCATTTGCTCAGCGCGAAGGGGCCGCTGCCGACGGGCTCCTCAGCGAACGCTTCGGCGCCCTTTTCCGAGTGGTACTTCTGCGGCACGATATAGACGTAGCAGAGCTGGGAAAAAAGCGGTCCGCAGGGCTGGGTCATGCGCAGGGTGATCGTGTGCTCGTCGTCGACCGTCGACTTTTCAAGGTCGATGACGTCGACGAAGGGCTGCAGGTAGGTGCTGGCCATCGTCTGGCCGATCGAGTAGAAGACGTCGTCGGCGGTCAGCGGGTCGCCGTTGTGGAAGACGACCCCGTCGCGGATGTGCAGCACCAGCGTGGTGTCGTCGGTGTACTCCCAGCTCTCGGCGATGCAGGGGACCGCTTCGCCGTCGGGGCCGAGCGCCAGCAGGGTGTCGAACACCTGCACCTTGAAGTTGGCGGAGGTGCTGTCGTTTTTGCCGTAGGGGTCCATCGTGGTGGGCTCGTTGGCGACCGCCACGACGAGGGTGTCCTTGCCGCCCGGGGCGGCGGCGCCGCCGTCCGCGCTCTTTCCGCAGGCGCTCAGGAGGGAGAGGCAGAGGACCGCGGCGAGGCAGGTGCGCAATAATCTCATCTTTTTCATTTAAATCCTCCTAGTCACAGATGGTTGGGTCGATCCCGGGGTCAGCGGCCGTTTTCCCGCCAGAGCAGTTCCATCCCGCGCTCCAGCCGGTCGAGGCCCTCCGTCAGGATGGCCCGGCTGGTGGCGAAGCAGAGGCGGACGTATCCCCTGCCGCCGGGGCCGAACATCTTTTCCGAGCCCGCGACGAGCGCGAGCTGCGCCCGTTCCTGCAGGAAATCGCAGAAGGCGGTGTTTTCCACGCCCGTCTCGCGGATGTCAATCCAGAGGAGATAGGTGGCCTCCGGCCGGACGGTGGAGAGCCCCCGCATCCCGTTGATCCGCTCGACCGCGTAGTCGCGGTTCTTTTTCAGGTGCACGAGGAATTCCTTCGTCCAGTAGCCCGCCTTTTCGAGGCAGGCGGTCCCCGCAATCTGGGAGACCGAAGCGATGCCGCCCGCCGTCGTCATGACGGCGGATTCCTCGACGATGCGGCCGAAGATTTCCGGGTCGGTGCAGTAGATGCAGCCGATGCGCAGCCCGGCCACGCCGAACGCCTTGGAGAACCCGTAGACCGACAGGGTGCGGCGGTTGCGCCGCGCGCCGAGGGAGAGGATGCTCAGGAAGGGCGCCTCCCCGTAGGTGATGTCCGACCAGATTTCGTCGTTCATGATCCACAGGTCATATTTCTCCGCGAGGGATAGGATGTGCTCGAGGTCCTCCCGCGGATAGACCTTGCCGAGCGGGTTGTGGGGGTTGCAGAGCCCGATCATCCGGGTGTGCGGCGTGATATAGCTTTCCAGCAGGCTGAAATCGATTTTGCCGTCCACGATCCGCGTCGGGAAGAAGACGGGTGTCGCGCCCGCCGCGAGGACGGCGTTTTTGAAGAGGTAGTCGACCGGGTCGAAGACGATCGCCTCGTCCCCCGGGCGGAGCACCGTCCGCGCGATCACGTACATGCCGCGCGCGGCGCTGTCGATGGGGAGCACGAGGTCGGCGGGGACCTCCTCCCCCTTGCATTCCCGCAGGTGCCGCGAGACGGCCTCCCGGAACGCGGGGATACCCAGCTTGGGGGTGTAGGGTAGGTAGCCGCCGCCGATGTAGGAGATCAGCGCGTCGGTGATCTCCTTTGCGACGGGGAAGTCGGGGTCGGCGGCCGTCAGCGGGATTACCCCGTCGGGGACCTCCGCCCAGCGGTAATTGAAGGCGCGCTCCCTGAGAATGTCGAGGTTGACCGCGCCGTCGTCGAAAAGTCTCACGGTATTCTCTCCTTCCGGATGGTTTACGCCTCGCAGATGACCTCAATCTCCAGCTCGGCGTTTTTCGGCAGCTCCGCGACCTGGCAGCAGGCTCTGGCGGGCGGGGTGCCCTTGAAGAAACGGCCGTAGGCCTCGTTGATCTCCTGGAATTTTGTTAAGTCTTTGGCGAGGATGGTCGTTTTGACGATCTTGTGCAGGCCGCTGCCCGCCTCCCGCAGGATTTCTGAAATGTTGTTCATAATGCAGTCGGTCTGGTCGGCGATGCTGCCCTCCAGGAGCTTGCCGCTGCCGGTGTCGATCGGCAGCTGACCGGAGACAAAAATAAAGCCGTTTGATTTGATCGCCTGACAGTAGGGGCCCACGGCGGCCGGGGCGTTGTTGGTCGCAATTTTTTCCACTTGACATACCACCTTTGCAATCGATTTTGGAGAGGGAGCGGGAATATGCGCTCAAAACTTGTGATATCACATAGTTTCAAAAGATAAGATAAGAAAATTTTAAACAGATTGCTGGAAAAACGGTATAAAAAAGTGTGCCAAAACGAAGAGGGCGAAGGTCATTGTTTTGGCACACGGGCGGCGGAAAGTTTTCCTGTGATAGAATTTTTTTCATTTTCTAAATTATAATACTATAAAATATTTTAGTCAATCGCAATATTCGACAAATATTTTATCCAATCCTCGACATTCCAATGAAATTTTGGTATCAAATTTCCATATCATGTAAATTGGGGCGCAAAATGAAAAGCGTCCCCGGCGGGTAGACCGCCGAGGACGCACGATAAAATATATTTTATTGTTTGCTTTCCGGGACCGGAGACCGAACGGACGGAACCGCTGAAATATGGTTCAGCCAAACGCTATTTCTTCTGGAGCGCCCGCAGGTGCAGGTAGACGGTATTTTTGGAGATGCCGAGGATGTCGGCGATCTTGATGACCGAGTCCTTGAGCTTGAAAATGCCCTGGCCGTAGAGGATGCTGATGATCTCCTTGTTTTTCTGCGAGGGGATGATGTTGGCGTCGACGTTGACCCGTTCCTTCGCGCTCACCGTGGCCTGCCGCAGCAGCTCGTCCGGATCGCTGGCATAGCTCTCCTTGATAAAGCCGGGCGCGAACTGGGACTCCTCCACGAAGTTTTCAATGACGCGGGAAAAGGGGGTGTTGAGGTAAAAATTGATGCAGAGCAGGCCGATCGCGCGGCCGCCCTCTCCCTTGATGATGATCGTCGTCGCCTTGAGGGGCTCTCCTTTTTTGTTCTTCGCGCGGTAGGAGATGTAGCCGTGGTCGCCGTCCGCCTCGATCCGGGAGAGCATGTTCAGCGCCAGGTCGGTGATGGGCGCGCCCTCCTTGCGTCCGGTGTAATGCCCGTTGATGATCTTGATGACCGACTGGTCGAGGTTTTCCAGGCTGTGCAGGACGAATTCGTAGCCGTCGCCCAGATAGTCCGCCAGCCCGTCCACGACCGTCTTGCAGGACTCCAGTATCATTTTGTCGACTTCCGTGAGCGCGATATTTGCTTTTTCCATGATGCCCTCTTTTCTGCACCTTCGTTTGGCAGCGCTTGATTTGTCCATTATATCGGGATTCATTTTGGATTACAATAGTAAAAAATATTTTATTGAATGAATTATTATAATCGCACAAGGAAGCGCGCCTAAATTTGTTGATATTGGGCCGCGGGAAGGCGTGCGGGATTTTGCAACTTTCCCCCTTTTCTGCGGTACGGGTGAAAGGAGGGATGGGTAGTGAAACTGCAAAACTACCACATCAGCATCGTGCGCGGCGACAGCGGAACCCTCACGGTGCGCTGCAAGGGCCCCAGCGGCGAGGCGCGCCCCTTTTCGGCGGGGGAATGCGTCCGCCTGGCCGTAAAGGCGGACGCGCGGCAGCGGGAGCCGCTGCTGCAAAAGGCCGAAACGGACTTTCCCGAGGGGGCGGCCGTATTTTCCTTCGCGCCGGAGGACACGAGGGCGCTCCCGTTCGGGAACTACCGTTACGACGTGCGCCTGACCGACCGGGAGGGCAATGTCTTCACGATCGTGCCCGCCGGCGATTTCACCGTATTGGAGGCGATCGCCGATGCCTGAGCTGACCGGGATTCTGGAGGCGCCCGCGCCGCTGACGGGCTGCGCTTCGGCGGCCGGACCGCGCGGCCCGCAGGGCGAGCCGGGGCGGGACGGCGCGGACGGGTACACGCCCGTGCGCGGCGTCGATTACTTCACGCCGGAGGAGATCGCGCAAATTCGGGAGGAGGCCGTCGAAGAGGCGCTCCGGCAGGCGGAGGAGCGGTTCGCGGAAGCGCTGACGGAGGAGAAGACGGGGACGCTGCTCACGCTGCAAAAGCTGCGCCCGGGCGGCGCCGTGACGGTGACGGGCGTCCCGGCGGGCGCGCAAATCGAGATGCGCGGCAAAAACCTGCTCGATCTAAAGGCCTTCGCGGGCAATGTCTTCACGGTGGAGGGGGACACGCTGCGCGCCGTCAAGCCGGAGAGCGGGGACGCGGGCTCGCCGCGCGTGCCCTGCCGCATCCCGGCGGGGACCCCCTTCGTCCTCTCCTGCCGGAGCCTCTCGGACACGAATGGGCTGGTGCTGATTTCCAACAACAGCGCGGGCTATTACCATGTGACCGGCACCGAGGTGAAGTGCACCGCCGGGGAGGAGATCATGGACCTCAAATTCGCGGTGAAGCTGGCGGTGGCCGCCGGCGCGTCCGTCGCGATCGAGGCCCCGCAGATCGAGATCGGAAAGGCCGCGACCGGATACGAGCCCTACCGGCTCGAGACGGCGGAGGCCACGGGGGAGGCGCAGAGGCTTGTGCCGCCGGGCGCGGCCGTCAACCTGAGCAGGGGGGACGGCGGGACGCTGACCGCCTCCTGCCGGAGAGACCTGAACGCGGTGATCGCCGCGCTGGAAAAAGGCTGAGAAACCCCGTCGGGAGGAGGTCTCCTCCCGGCGGGGTTTTTGCGTTCTCTCCTTGACAGATCGGGCGGACCCATATTATCATAGTGGTACTATATGACGATTTTTGTCGAAAACAGGCTCGGAAAGGAGGGCGCCGGGGATGGACGGGGCGTTTTACGATGCGCTTGCGCTCCTCGCGCGGTGGGAGCGCACGGCCTATCTCGCCGGGAAACGGTTTGTCGACCTGGCGGTCTCCGCCGCGGGACTCCTGCTGCTCGCGCCCCTCTTCCTGCTGATCGCCGCCGCCGTGCGCCTGGATTCCCCCGGCCCCGCGTTTTTCCTGCACGAGCGGGTCGGGATGGGCGGAAAGCCGCTGCGCGTGTGGAAGTTCCGCACGATGGCGCGGAACGCGCGGGAATTGGCGGAGCGGTTCACGCCCGCCCAGCGGCGGGAGTTCGAGCGGCGCTTCAAGCTCGCGGACGACCCGCGCGTCACCCGGGTGGGCGCCTTCCTGCGGCGGACGAGCCTGGACGAGCTGCCCCAGCTCATCAATGTGCTGCGCGGGGAGATGAGCCTCGTGGGGCCGCGCCCCGTCGTGGCGGAAGAGCTCGAGCGGTACGGCGCGCGCGGGGCGCTCCTCCTCGGGGTGCGCCCGGGGATCACCGGCTACTGGCAGGTGAATGACCGCGGCGGACTGAGCTATGAGGCGCGCATGGAGATGGAACTGTTCTACGCCGGGCACTGCGGCCCGGCGCTCGACTGGAAAATCCTGCGGCAAACGGCGGGAGCGGTGCTCCGCCGCGCGTGCGCGGTCTAGGGAGGGAAGGGCATGAAGCTGGATTTTTACCGGGGCAGGCGGGTGCTCGTGACGGGGCACACCGGATTTAAGGGCGCGTGGCTCTGCGGGCTGCTCGGGCTTTTGGGGGCGGAAACGGCGGGCTACGCGCTGCCGCCGGCCGAGCCCTCCCTCTATACGGTGCTCGGGCTGGAGAGGGAGCTGCGTTCGGTCATGGGGGACATCCGGGACCCGGACCCTCTCGAAAGGCTCTTCGACGCGTTCCGGCCCGAGGTGGTCTTCCACCTCGCGGCCCAGCCGATCGTGCGGGAGGGCTACCGCGACCCCGCCGGCACCTTTGATGTCAACCTGATGGGCACGGTGCGCCTGCTGGACTGCGTCCGGCGGCATCCGGGCGTGCGCTCGGTCCTCGTCGTCACGACCGACAAGGTCTATCGGAACGGCGACACGGGCCGCCCCTTCCGGGAGGAGGACCCGCTCGGCGGGGCGGACCCCTACGCGGGCAGCAAGTCGTGCGCCGAGCTGGCGGTGCGGAGCTATGCGGAATCCTTCTTTGCTTCCGGCCCGGCCGTCTCGACCGCGCGGGCGGGCAATGTGATCGGCGGCGGAGACTTCGCGCCCGGGCGCATCCTGCCCGACTGCGTGCGCGCCGTGCTGGCGGGGGAACCCGTGCGGCTGCGGCATCCCGGCTCGGTGCGGCCCTACCAGCATGTGCTCGAGGCGCTCTGCGCCTACCTGCTGATCGCCGCGGCGCAGGAGGGGGACCCCGCGCTCGCGGGCTGCTACAACGTCGGTCCCGGCGCGGAGGGCCGGGTTACGACGGGGGAGTTGGCGGATCTCTTCTGCGGGGCGTGGGGAGAAGGCGCCTCGTGGATTTCCGCCCCGGACGGCGGCCCGCCCGAGGCGGACACGCTCCTGCTCGACTGCGGAAAGCTGGAGGCTCGGCTCGGCTGGCGGCC
This sequence comes from Anaerotruncus massiliensis (ex Togo et al. 2026), assembly GCF_030825285.1. Taxonomy (NCBI): domain Bacteria; kingdom Bacillati; phylum Bacillota; class Clostridia; order Eubacteriales; family Oscillospiraceae; genus Anaerotruncus; species Anaerotruncus massiliensis (ex Togo et al. 2026). The sequence goes on along the minus strand of NZ_JAPJQF010000061.1, from coordinate 1,367 downwards.
GCTGTGGGAAATCGAGACCGCCGTCGAAAAGACGGTGGAATGGACGAAATGCCATGCGGCGGGGGAGGGCGCGGCGGACTGCGCCCGCCGCCAGATGGCGGAATATCTGCGCCTCTTTGACGGCGGGGACGGAGGGAAAGCATGATCCGGCCGTTTTCCTTTGCGCCCGCCGGGCTGGCGGGCGCTTACCGCATCCGGCCGCAGCGGTTCTCCGACGGGCGCGGGTGCCTCTGCAAGGACTATTCCCGCGAGATCTTCCGGGAGGCGGGCATCGACTTTTGTCCGGCGGAGACCTTCTGGACCGAGTCGGCCGGGGGCGTGCTGCGCGGGCTGCACTTCCAGCGGGGGCAGGATAAGCTGGTCCGCTGCGTCTCGGGGCGGGTCTACGACGTGCTCGCCGACCTGCGTCCGGGCTCCGCCACCTTTGGGCGGTGGCGGGCGTTCGAGCTCTCAGGGGAATCGGGCGAGTGCCTCTATCTCCCCGACGGGGTGGCGCACGGCTATCTCGCGCTCGAGCGGTCAATGGTCGCCTATTCCTGCGGCGCGGGCTACGACCCCGCGCGGGAGGGAGGCGTGCGCTGGGACGATCCGGGCCTCGCGGTCGAATGGCCGCTCGAGGGGGACGCCCGCCCCATCCTCTCGGAGCGGGACCGGGCGCTGCCCGGCTTGCGGGAGCTCTGCGGGGGAGCGCCGTGAACGTCGTCTACGCGAGCAGCGGCGGCTACGCCGAAATCGCCGGAATTTCGATGCGCTCCCTCTTCGAGAGCAATCGGGATGTGGAGGAGCTTGCCGTCTGGATGGTCGACTGCGGGATCGGCGGGGAAAATCGGCGAAAGCTGCTGAGCGTCGCGGCGGAATACGGCCGGGCGCTCTTTTTCGTCCACGGCGTCGACCCCTCCGAACGGGCGGGGATCCCCGTCGCGGAGGGCCGCTGGCACCCCGCGACCTTCCAACGCCTCTTCCTCGGTTCCCTGCTGCCCCCGGAGGCGGAGCGGGTCCTCTACCTCGACTGCGACACCCTCGTGCGCCGCCCGCTCGCCCCGCTCTGGGAGCGGCCGTTCGGCTCCTCCAGCGCGCTCGGCGTGGACGACTGCCGCAGCGGGCGGTATGCCGCCGAGCTGGGCCTGCCCCCCGACGCGCCCTACGTGGGCAGCGGCGTGCTGCTCCTCGATCTGGCGCGCTGGCGGCGGGAGGGGACGGAGGAACGGTTCCTTGCATTTTTGCGGACGCGCGGCGGCGACGTGACCTACGTCGACCAGGGGGTGCTCAACGGCACGCTCGGCGCGCTGGGGCAGACGGGCGCGCTCCCGCCCCGGTTCGGCGCGCCCACCGTCCTCTTCGATTTTCCCTACCGCGATCTGCTCCGC
>NZ_JAPJQF010000060.1:0-15816 GCF_030825285.1 Anaerotruncus massiliensis (ex Togo et al. 2026) | reverse complement strand
GGCCGGAGGCGACCGCCTCCGGCCCTTTATTGCTCCGCTCATCCCGCCTCATCCAGGCGGATGGAGATTTGCAGGACGTAGTTTTCATATCCGCTGACCGACAGCTCGTCGAGCAGCACGTCCTCGAAGAAGCTGCCCGTCAGCGGGAGCCCCTGCTCCCGCGCGTACCGGAGCAGGTCCCGGTAGGTCTCATGCGCCGAGTCGTAGCCGCCGCAGTGGCGGGCGGTGAGGTAGCTGCCCGCCTCCCTGACGTAGACGGGCAGGCCCCTGGGGGGCGCGTCCAGCTGGGTGTAGAAGTGGGAATAACGGGTGAAATCCCCCCGCTCGACCTCGGAAAGCCCGATCATCGAGCCGGTCGCGTAGGGGCTGACGATCTCGTGCTCGTCGCAGAAGCGGACGTGCTCGGCCAGCGACAGGGCGGCGCTGCGCTCGCTGGTGAGGGGCGGCACCTGGGTGCGCACGAGGTATTTCTCGGGAAATGGACGGACGCAGGGACCCTCCGGCCAGGATGCGAGCGCGCTTTCGGTGAGTTCCGCCTTGCGGCGGATGAGTTCCTTCATCCGCCGCAGGCGGCGGATCTTTTCGTCGAGCAGGCGCGCCTCCCCCTGGAGCAGCCGGACCAGCTCCTCCGGGCTGCGCCGGTCGAGGTAGGCCTTGATCTCCCGCAGCGGGATGTCGAGCTCCTTGAGGGTGGAGATCACGAAGAAGACGTCGATCTGCGCCATCGAATAGTAACGGTAGCCGTTTTCCGCCTTGACGGCGGGGGAGAAGACGCCCAGCTCGTCGTAGTGGAAGAGGGTGTGCTTGCTTACGCCGCACAGCCGCGCGAACTCGCCCGTCGTGAGGTACTGCGGATTCTTTCCCATTTTTTAAATTCCCCCTTGACTATCGGGTTACCCGATGGTTTATTATAGACCGCAGTGACTTTTTTTACAACAGGAGGTATTTCTCATGCATCCCGCGATTTCCAGGGAGTTCCACTTCGGATCCCTGCTGCGGTTCGCGCTGCCGACCGTGATTATGATGATTTTCATGTCGATGTATACCATTGTGGACGGCATCTTTGTCTCCCGGTTCGTCGGCACCGACGCGCTTTCCGCCACAAACATCGTCTATCCGGCCCTCAATCTCGTGCTGGCGGTGGCCATCATGCTCTCCACCGGCGGCAGCGCGATCGTCGCGCGCAAGCTGGGCGAGGGCGACCCGCAGGGCGCCCGGGAGAGCTTTGCCCTCATCGTCGCGGCGGGTGTGGCGGCGGGCGTCGTCATCGGCGTTCTGGGCCTCGCGTTCCTCGAACCGCTCTGCTCGATGCTCGGCGCGAACGGTCGCCTGATGGCCGACTGCAAGGCCTACCTGGGCACGCTGATGCTCTTTGTGCCCGCCTCGGTGCTGCAAATCCTCTTCCAGAGCTTCTTTGTCACGGCGGGGCGGCCCGGCCTCGGGCTCGGGCTGACGATCGCGGCGGGGATCTCCAACGCGGTGCTCGACTATTTGCTTATCGTGCCCGCCGGGATGGGCATCACGGGCGCGGCGGTGGCCACCGCCATCGGCTGGTGCATCCCCGCCCTGGCGGGGGTCGCCTATTTCCTCTTTTCCCAAAACCCGCTGCGCTTCGCCCGCCCGAAGCTCGACTGGCGGACGCTCGGGGAGAGCTGCTTCAACGGCTCCTCCGAGATGGTGACCAACATCTCCACCGGCGTGACCACCTTCCTCTTCAACATCCTCATGCTCCGCTACCTCGGAGAGGACGGGGTGGCCGCGATCACCATCGTGCTCTACGCGCAGTTTTTGCTGACCGCGCTCTACCTCGGCTTTTCGATGGGGGTCGCGCCGGTCGTCAGCTTCAACTACGGAAGCGGGAACACCCTCCAGCTCAAGCGGCTCTTCAAGATCTGCGCCCTGTTCATCGGCGGCTCGTCGGCGGTCGTCTTCGGGGTTTCGCTGCTGCTGGCGGGGCCCCTCGTGGGGGTCTTTTCCCCGCCCGGCACGGCGGTCTATGAGATCGGGCGGGAGGGCTTCCTGCTCTTTTCCCTGAGCTTCCTCTTCGCCGGGGTCAATATTTTCGCCTCTGCGTTTTTCACCGCGCTTTCCAACGGGCGGGTTTCCGCCGCCATCTCCTTCCTGCGCACCTTCGGCTTCCTGATCGTTGCGCTGGTCCTGCTGCCGAAGGCGGTCGGCGTGACGGGGATTTGGCTGGCCGTCCCCTTCGCGGAGCTGGCCACCGCGGGGGTCGCCGCCCTCTTCCTCTGGCGCAGCCGCGAGGCCTACCGGTATCTGTAAGCCGCGTTGATCCCTCCGGCCTCTTGGATTGCCGGGAGGTTTGTGATATACTGGAGGCAGTTCGATGCTGGAGGGATGGTAATGGCGGACGCGCTGGCTCTGGCGGGGGATATCGTCTCCTGCGGCGGGCTGATGCTGCTCTTTTTGCTGCTCACCGAGCCGCGCTATCCCATGCGCCGCACGGCGGCCCTGTTATCCGCGGTCTTCGCGGCGACCGCCGCCGCCTACATCGCCGCAGTCCTCGGCCTTGGGCTTACGCCGGGGCAGGCCTCCCTCGTCTGTTTTTCGATCCCAAGCCTCACGGCCTGCCTGCTGCTCTCCAAATACCGGGACGGGCGGTTCCTCTTTACCTTCTGCACGATCGACGTGCTGGGGTTCATGCTGATCGCCGTTTCCCGCATCTCCGCCGTCCTGCTCGGCGGCGACGATTGGGTCAGCCTCTTTTTCCGGCTTGCGCTGATGGGGTTGCTGGTGGCGCTCTTCCTGCGCATCCGCGGCAATTACCGGCGGGTGATGGCGGAGCATTCGACCGGCTGGGGGATGCTGGCCGCGGTGTCGGTCCTTTTCTATGCGATGCTCTACCTGCTCGTGACCTATCCGGCCCCGCTGATCGGGCGGAGGGAATACATCCCCGTGGTGCTGTTCTTCTGCGCGACGGTGCTAGCGACCTACGTGGTGATCTACCAGGCGATCGTGCGCATGGTGAAGCTCTCCGAGAGCGAGCAGAGCGAATTGCTGCTGCAGACGCGGCTGGAACTGCAAAAGAGCCAGCTCGAATTGCAGCAGGTCTACTACCGGATGGCTTATGTCGACAGCCTGACCGGGCTTGCCAACCGCGCCTCCTTTGAGCGGCGGCGGAAGGAGATCGAGGCGGACCTTGTCCACAACCGGCCGGTATGGTGCGTGTCGGCGGACCTGAACAACCTCAAGGAGGTCAACGACGCGCGCGGTCACGAATGGGGCGACCGCCTGCTCCGCGAGACGGGGCAGCTGCTGACGCGGCTTCTGGGGGAGGCGTTTGAGATCTTCCGGCTGGGCGGGGACGAATTCATGCTGCTCTCCTGCGGCACGCCGTCCGACAAGGTTTCGGCGCTGCTGGGAAACCTCTATCCCGCGATAGAGGCGCACAATGCCGCGGGCAACCTGCCGGTCAGCCTTGCCGCGGGCTGGGACAGCCTGCGGGAGGGGGAGGACGACCTGGCCCCGCTTATCGCGCGGGTCGACCGGGAGATGTACCGCCGCAAGCGGGAGATGAAGAAGGACGCGTCCCGTCCGGCTGACGAAATTTGACAAAACACAGAACGGACACAGATTATAATTGAACTGGAAACATTTCCATAGTATAATGAAAACAGCATCCCGCAGCGGGCGGGACGGACCCAAACACCAACGTCAACAGAAAAGGGGACAAGATGATGAAACAGCTTGGCAAGAAGTTTACCGCGGTCCTGCTGGCCGCCATGATGGTGCTGAGCCTCGCCGTGATGGCGAGCGCCGCGACCACCCAGACCGCCGGCACCTACAGCGTCACCGCGCAGGCGGACAAGATTCTCTTCACGCGTAACGGCGCGTCGGCTTCCTACCCGATCAAAACCGCCAACATCAAGCTGACCACCCATAAGGACGGCGACCTGCTCGTCTGCTTTACCGATTCGACCGGCAAGGCCCGCAACGTGACGGTCGGCAAGCAGACCTCCCTGACGCTCAGCGGCCCGATGGCCTCTCTGACGCTCGCCAAGGAGCTCAACGACGGCGTGGCCGTGACCCTCGGCGCGACCGCAAACGTCACCACAATGACGGTCGACACCCCGAACCCGGTCGCGATCAACGGCAAGGTCGGCACCCTCAAGGTGACCGCGGCCGCCAACATCACGCTGGCCAAGGGCGCGACGGTCACCAAGAAGGACGTCACCTCCAAGACCGCGAAGATCACCACCTCGGCGAACGCCGCCGTGACGGCCGCCCCGACCGCCGCCGCGACGAAGCCTGCCGCGACGAAGCCCGCGGCGACGAAGCCCGCCGCCTCTTCCTCCGCCTCCACCGGCTCGAAGGGCGACTACCGCGTCAAGATCGATTCGATCTACTGGGACGAGGATGAAGCGACCCTCGGCGACGTGCTCGACGAGCTCAACGACAACCTCGAGGTCTATGACTACGCCACCCGCACCTACCTCGCGGGCGACGCCAAATGGACCACCTCCAACAACCGTTCGATCCAGAGCGGAAAGAGCTACACCTTCACCTTCACGCCGGACGACAAGTCCTACGCGCCGGTCGACGGTTCGGTAAAGATCTATCTCGACGTGGCCTCCGGTGACATCGAACTTGTGCTCAAAAAGGATGTTCTCTATGCCAAGGACGAAGATGTCAAGTTGAGATCGCTCCTTAGCGACCTCAAAAAGATCGTCAAGGCGTACGACGACAACGGCGACGAGGTCAAGGGCACCGTCAAGTGGGTCAGCAACGACAGCAACACCATTGATGACGGCCGTGAATACAAATTCAAATTTGTCCCGAGCAGCAGCCGCTATGATTCCGAAGAAGGAACCATTACAGTAAAGATTGGTTAATTGCATAATCCGTATACAAAAGGTGCGAGTCCCGTTTGGGACCCGCACCTTTTGTATTTTGTCGCAATTTGTTAAGGGAATTGTAAGAATTTTGTCGACCCGCAGGAAAGAACTGTCTGGTATCATCGAAGCATGACGAGAGAGGGGAGGTGTGGTATAATCATGAAAACGAGGGTCGCGGCCGGACGGATTGCGCCGAGGCCGCAATCGCCTGCGGGGGGACAAAACGAATGGAAGAGAGACTGAGTGTGCTGGTCGTGGACGACGACCGGGAGATCGTGGAATCGATCGCGATCTATCTGAGCAGGGAAAATTTACAGATCTATAAAGCGTACGACGGCCTGCAGGCGCTCGACGTCGTGGCCAGCCACACCATCCACCTGATATTGATGGACGTGATGATGCCCCGGCTAGACGGCATCAAGGCGATGCTGAAGCTCCGGGAGGAGCACAACATCCCCATCATCCTCGTCTCGGCGAAGAGCGAGGACACCGACAAAATTTTTGGGCTGGAGTTCGGCGCGGACGACTACATCACCAAGCCCTTCAACCCCCTTGAGCTGATCGCGCGGGTCAAAAGCCAGCTCCGCCGCTATGTGCAGCTCGGCACCGCCGCGGACGCGGGCGGCGCGTCGGAGGTGCTGTCGGTGGGCGGGCTCGCCCTCGACGTGCACCAGAAGCGCCTCACCGTCGACGGCGAGGAGGTCAAGCTCACCCCGATCGAATACAAGATCATGGAGTTGCTCATGCGCAACCAGGGGCGGGTGTTCTCGATCGATGAAATCTACGAGCGGGTGTGGAACGAACCGAGCTTCGCGCCGGAAAACACCGTCGCGGTCCATATCCGGCGCATCCGCGAGAAGATCGAAATCAATCCGCGGGAACCAAAATATTTGAAGGTGGTGTGGGGCATTGGCTACAAAATCGAAAAAGCGTAGGCCGGGGCTGTGTTTCTTCCTCTTCTTCCTCAGCCTGTCGATCCTGCTGACGGCGGGGATTCTCACGCCGTTCGCGCTGGAAAACGAGGTCGCGGCCGACTACAAGGACACCGCGAGCTACCGCAGGCTGATGGGCTCCCTCATCGGGGACGCCTACGACATCGCGCGCGGCAAGCAGGAGGCGGACACCCTGCTGTGGGGGGAGGACAACGTCAGCTTCGACATCTATGACGGGGCCACCCGGGAGAACTGGTCGAAGAACGCCTCCGGAAACGGGGAGCTGCTCGCCGCCGACCTGCTGGAGCAGGTGGGCGCGGGGCAGTACGACCACGTGGTCTACATCAACGGGATCCATATGAAGGAACGGCTCTTCACCTTCGGCAGCGGCGTTCAGGAGCGCGAATACGACTCCCTTTGGCGCTCCCCTTACGCCGCGAGCTTCTCCTCCGGGGGGCTTGGGGCCGAATCCCCGACGATCGCCATCGCGGTCAAGGCGCGGGACCAGATGCTCAACTACGGCCCCGTCTACAGCGAATACTACCGCTGGTTCCGGTGGATGATGGTGCTTTCCGCCGCGGGCGCCGTCGCGGGGCTCGCCCTGCTGGTGCTGCTCGGCACGCTGATCGCCCACCGCACCCTCGGCGCGGCGCACCGCGCCATCGCCTCCGCGATGGGCCGGCTGTGGATGGAGGTCAAGCTCCTCCTCTCGGCCGCCGCGCTCGGCTTCGGCGGGTGGACGCTGTGGGCGACGTTCAGCGGGGAGCTTGGCCCCGCGCCCGGCATCTCCGTCTTTCTGCTCTGCTTCTGGTGGTGCTGGCTCGTGCTGGCCGACCTTGCCGTCAACGGCAGGGAGTTTTTCCGGAACAACATCCCCATGTCGGTCGTGCGGTTCATGAGGAGCCTCGAGAGCCCCTATGAGTTCCTCGAGCGGATGAAGACCCGGCTGGCCGTGCTGATCGGCGTGGAGCTCATCCTTCTGGTCGTGTTCGGCGTGCTGATCCTGCTCGGGCCGGTCGGATGGATCCTCGACGTCGGCGTGCTGGCGCTCGGCATCTTCCTGCTCGCGCGCTTCGTGCTCGAATATAACCGCAACATGGACGAGTTCTCCAAGGTGGTGGACTACACGGCGGGCATCCGCGGCGGCACGGTCCAGGGGCCGCTTCTGCTGCGGGGCGACTTCGCCGGGCTGGGGGAGGACCTCAGCGACATCATGAGCGGCGTGAGCCGCGCGGTCGAGGAGCAGGTGCGCAGCGAGCGGATGAAGGTCGAACTGGTGACCAACGTCTCCCACGATCTCAAAACGCCGCTCACCTCGATCATCAACTACGCCGACCTGCTCGGGCAGGAAAACCTGACCCCCGATTTCGCCAACGACTATGTGAAGATCATCGGGCAGAAGGCGGGACGGCTCAGCCACCTCGTGCAGGACCTGTTTGAAATCTCCAAGGCGAACAGCGGCGCGATCGATCTGGAACCCGAGCGGATCGACGTGGTCGCGCTGGCCGAGCAGACGATCGCCGAGATGGACGAACGGGTGAACCCGTCCGGCGTGGAGATCAAGGCGCAGCTCGCCCCCCAGCGGCTCTTCGTCTGGGCGGACGGCAGGAAGCTGCACCGCGTCTTTGAAAACCTGCTGGGCAACGCCCTCAAATATTCCCTCGCCGGCACCCGCGTCTACATCGTCGTGCGGCAGGCGGAGGAGACGGCGGAGATCTCCTTCAAAAACGTGGCGAGCTATGAGATGACCTTCACCGCCGAGGACATCGTCGAGCGGTTCCAGCGGGGGGACGCCTCCCGCACCGGAGAGGGCAGCGGGCTCGGGCTCGCGATCGCCAAGAGCTTTGTGGAGCTTTCGGGCGGCGCGCTGTCGATCGAGCTGGACGGAGACCTCTTCAAGGCCACGGTGACGCTGCCCCTCTGCCAGGAGGAGCCGGCCCCGCGGCCGGAGGAGCCGGCCCCCGTTTTGCGGGAGGACGGGGACGCGCCCGGGGATGGCATACCGGAGGCGGAATATCTGGTCGCGGCGGGCGGCGTGCCGTCCGATGAACAGGCTCCTCCTGAACCCACGGATGAATAGAGCACCCCGAAAGCGAAAGGCCCGCGGCTCTGCCGCGGGCCTTTCGCCGTCCGGTGCGGGCGCGGATTAAGATTCCGTTAGAAATCGGCGCGGGGGCTTTTCTTGGGCGCGCGATATGGTATGATGGGGGCAGAAAAAAGTGGGGGAGGGAACGGGATGTCGGGAAAGAAGCTGTTCCTCGTCGGGCTGCTCTGCGTCGCCCTGGTCGCGCTCATTCTGCTGGCGCTGACCTCGGCGTATATCGCCGTGTCCTACCGGTGGCTGCTCGTCCCGCTCGGGGCCTGGGCGGCGGCGATGCTGGTCCTCCATTTCCGCAAAAAGGACGGCTGAGGAGAAAAGGCCGGGAGCCCCGCGGGGCTCCCGGCCTTTTCTCCTCACAGCTCGTCGCAGGGGATGCCGCGGACCGCGTCCTCGGTGCCGGCCTCGCAGGCGATCTCGTAATAGCGGATCTTGTGGTTGATCTTTTCCATGTGCTTTTGAAGCTGGGAGATCTGCTGCTCGACGATCGACTTCTGCCGCCGGAACATCGCCAGCCGGTCGGCCAGCGTGGAATCGCCCTGCACGCACCAGTCGATGAACTGCCGGATATCCCGGATGGGCATCCCCGTGCTCTTGAGGCAGGTGATGACCGACAGCCACTCGAAATCGCTCTCCTTGAAGGCGCGGAACCCCGAGGGGGACCGGTCCACGAAGGGCAGCAGCCCCTCCTTGTCGTAATAGCGCAGCGTGTGCGCGGTCAGCCCCGCGCGCCGCGCCGCCTGCGCGATGGTGTAGCTCATTCCGCGTCCTCCTTTTCATTCGACAGGTAGTTTTCGATGCGGCACTGTTCTGTGACTTCCTTCCCGAGGAGGGTGATGGCCTTCCGCGGGCAGAGGCTGATGCAGCGGTAGCACATGGTGCAGCGGCCGCGCGGCAGGGGCCTTCCGTTTTGCATGGAAAGGTTGCGCATGGGGCAGACCCTTTCGCAGAGGCCGCAGCCGACGCACGCTCCGCTGAATTTGGGCCCATCGGAATAGCGCGCCGTCTTGCCGTAAAACCAGAGGCGCTGCCCCAGCAGGCCCGCGATGCGGCGGGAGAGCCCCAGCCCGTCCCTTGGGAAGTCCCCGGCCAGGATGCGGGGGACGGCCTCCCGCATCTTTTTTTCCGCCGCTTTGACGATTTTCCGGTTTTCCTCGAGCGGCTTTTTCAGAAGCCTGCTGTCGCAGACGGAGTCGGGCATGCGCAGGTGCAGGCCGCCGGTGACGGCGGCGCCGCACCTCTTCAGGATTCTGGCGGCGCAGCCCGCGCCGTCGCCGCTGAACGCGCCCATGGTCGCCAGGCAGAGGACCTGCTTTCCCCGCCAGAGCTCCGCGTGGTCCCGGATGAACGCGCGCACCATCAGCGGGGCGTTGGAGTACTGGATGGGGTACGCCAAAACGATCGAGGAATGCGCCGCGGCCCGTTCGGCGGCGTTTTCCTCCTCGATGGGCACCGCCTCCGCCGTTTCGTCGAGCAGGCGCAGCAGGTATTCGACGCAGTATCTGGTGTTGCCGGTTCCGCTCAGGTAGAGACCGATCACGCCGGGACGCCTCCTTTCACCGGGGAAGAATATTTTTTGGGGGTATTGACTTCGAGCATACTCTAAGGTCTATAATCATATCGTACCAGAAACGCCGCCGCGGCGCAAGCGGCGGAATATCATCAGCGGAGAAAGGATGCGGTGAAAGCATGAGAACGATGAAGCTGGGCGCCGCCGGGCCGACCGTTCCGGTCGTCGCGGTCGGCTGTATGCGGATAAACAACCTTGACGGCCCCGCCGCCGAACGGTTCGTGCAGGCGGCGCTCGATTTGGGCGCGAACTTTTTCGACCACGCGGACATCTACGGGGACGGCGCCTGCGAGGAGATCTTCGCGAAGGCGGCGCACATGAGCCCGTCGGTGCGGGAAAAACTGATCCTCCAGTCCAAATGCGGCATCGTCAAGAACCCGCGCATGTTCGATTTCAGCAGGCGGCACATCATCGAGTCGGTCGAGGGCAGCCTGCGCAGGCTCGGGACCGAATACCTGGACGTGCTGCTGCTCCACCGCCCCGACGCGCTGATGGAGCCCGACGAGGTCGCCGGCGCGTTCGAGGAGCTCGCCGCCGCGGGCAAGGTGCGGCACTTCGGCGTCTCCAACCAGAACCCCGGCCAGATGAAGCTGCTCCAGCGCGCGATGGGTCCCCGCCCGATCGTGGCCAACCAACTCCAGCTGAGCATCACCAACTGCAACATGATCTCCAACGGCTTCAACGTCAACATGGAAAACGACTCCGCCCTCTGCCGCGACGGAAGCGTGCTCGACTTCTGCCGGCTCCACGACATCACGATCCAGCCCTGGTCCCCCTTCCAGTATGGGTTTTTCGAGGGGGTCTTCCTCGGCAGCGACAAATTTCCCGCGCTCAACCGCGTGATCGACGGGATCGCGGAGCGGCATGGGGTCAGCAATACGACGGTCGCCATCGCGTGGATCCTCCGCCATCCGGCCCATATGCAGCCGGTCGCGGGCACGATGAATCCCGGGCGGCTCGCGGATATCTGCCGCGCGGCGGACGTCACCCTCTCCCGTGAGGAGTGGTACGCGATCTATCAGGCGGCGGGCAACGTCCTGCCCTGATTCAAACGAGATAAAGGAGCGATATCAGATGAAATTCAACTACTACATTCCCACCCGCATCCTCTTCGGCAAGGGGATGCTGAACCGGCTGTCGCGGCAGGAGCTGCCCGGCAAAAAGGCGCTCATCGTCACGACGGGCGGAACCTCGGTCAAAAAATACGGCTACCTCGCGCGGGTCGAGGAGCAGCTTGACAAGGCGGGCGCGGAGCACCTGCTCTTCGACAAGATCCTGCCCAACCCGATCAAGGACCACGTTATGGAGGGCGCGGCGCTCGCCAAGGCAAACGGCGTGGACTTCGTCGTCGGGCTCGGCGGCGGCAGCGCGATCGACTCCGCCAAGGCGATCGCGATCATGGCGGCCAACGAGGGGGACTACTGGGATTATATCTCGGGCGGCACCGGAAAGGGACTCACCCCTCCGAACGACCCGCTTCCCGTCGTCGCGATCACGACGACGGCGGGTACCGGCACCGAGGCCGACCCCTGGACGGTGACCACCAAGACCGAGACGAACGAGAAGATCGGCGGCGGCTATGACAAGACCTTCCCGGTGCTGTCGGTCGTCGACCCCGAGCTGATGCTGACGGTGCCGAAGCGGCTGACCGCCTACCAGGGCTTCGACGCCCTCTTCCACAGCACCGAGGGGTACCTCAACTGCACCGCCTACGTGCTCAGCGACCTCTACGCACTCAAGGCGATCGAGCTGATCGGCAAAAGCCTCGCGGCGGCGGTCGCGGACGGCGGCAACCTCGAGGCGCGCGCCGACGTCGCGCTGGCCAACACGCTGGCAGGCATGGTCGAATCGACCTCCGGCTGCACCTCCGAGCACAGCCTCGCCCACGCAATCAGCGCCTATCACCCGCAGTTCGAGCACGGCGCGGCGCTCATCTCGGTGAGCCGCGCCTACTATACCCACTGGGCGAAGGCGGGCTGCTGCGACGAGCGGATGGTTGATATGGCAAAGGCCCTCGGCAGGAAGGACGCGAAGGAGCCGATGGACTTTGTCGCCGCGCTCGAGGAGCTCATGCGCGCCTGCGGCGTGGACGACATCAGGATGAGCGGCTACGGCATGAAGCGGGAGGAGCTTGAAAAGTACGCCCGCAACGCGCGGGAGACGATGGGCGGCCTCTACGAGGTCGACCCCGCGCCCCTCTCCGACGCGGACGCGCTGAAAATTTTGGAGGAGTCCTACCGGTAACGGTAAAAGGCCCCGGACATTGTCCGGGGCCTCTTTTGTCAGATGCCCTGCCGGGCCGCGCCTCGGAAGAGTTCCGCGCGGCTCTAGGCGCAGGCGTCGAGCCCCGGCGCGCCGCCGTCCAGGACGGCGTGACGGTTGCGCGCCTGCCCCCGCCTCGGCGGAGATTTTGCCGGTTTTTCCTGCGGCCGCGCGGCGCGGGAAAAATTCCCCCTTGCATTTTTGCGCGAAATGGGATATGATATCTGCAAATCCTTCCGTTTGATCGGAACATACAGGGAGTAACGCTTGATGTCGGCAATTTATGAGGTGGCTTTCCACTAAAACCGAATAGCCCGGAACGGAGCGGGAGCGCGGGGAACGCCCGGCGCTTTTGCGACGTTTGCGCCACCTTTCGTGAATACTGTCGCGCAGCAGGCTGCGCAGCGCAGGACACGTTTGGCGTGTCCTTTTTTGCGCCCTGATCGCGCGCAGCGGCACGCCGGACAATCCCGCGGAGACAGGCTGAAAGGTTCTGTTTCCGCGGGATTTTTGCGTCTTGGTGAGGAAAGCCCGGATGGAAAGGAGAGGCCGGAACGGCCGAACATTTGGAACCTGTATTTTATTCGGAGGGAACAACATTTGAATATCGAACAATATGGATTTCGCCGGACAGACCTGCCGCAGGACGCGCGGGGAATTCCGGCGCGCATAACGGCGGTCCGCCGCGGCTGCTTTGAGATCGTCTGCGACAGGGGCGCCGGCCTCGCGCGCCTCGCGGCGGACGCCCGCCGCGAGGACGGGGAGACCGGCCCGACGGTCGGGGATTTCGTCCTGCTCGACTGGCGGGAGGACGGGGAAAGCCGCATCCTGGAGATGCTGCCCCGCAGGACCCGGTTCTCCCGCCGGGACCCCTCCTCGTCCGGGCACGGGGAGCAGGCGGTGGCGGCGAACTTCGACTATGTCTTCATTTTGCAGCCGCTCGGGAGCGGATTTCGCCCGCGCGGGCTGGAGCGGTACCTGTCGCTCGCGTGGCAGTCAGGCGCCGTCCCGGCGGTCCTGCTCACAAAGGCGGACGCCGTGGAGGACTTCACGGACCAGCTCCGCGCGGCGGAAAAGCTCGCCGCCGGGACGGGGGTCTTCGCGGTCAGCGCCCGCACGGGGTACGGCCTCGACCAGCTCGCCGACTACCTGAAGCCGGGCAGGACGGTCGTCTTCCTCGGCCCGTCGGGCGCGGGAAAGTCGACCCTTGTGAACGCACTGGCGGGCGGGGAGGTCATGCGCACCTCCGGCATCCGCGAAAAGGACGGGCGGGGCAGGCACACGACCACCCACCGCCAGCTGCTCCTGCTGGAAAACGGCGTGCTGGCAATCGACACGCCCGGCATGCGCGAGCTCGGGATGTGGGAGGCGGAGGAGGGAATCTCCCGCGGCTTCCCCGACGTCGAGGAGCACCTCGGGCACTGCCGGTTCAGCGATTGCCGCCACCAGGGGGAGCCCGGCTGCGCGGTGGCGGAGGCGATCCGGCGCGGCGAGCTTTCGCCCGAACGCTGGGAGTCCTACCGGAAGCTCCGGGAGGAATCGCGGCTTTCCGGAAGCAAGGCGGATTTCCTGCGGGAAAAGCAGCGCCGGCAGAAGGAGCTCTCCAAGACCCTGCGGCAGTGGAAGAAGGCGGACTACCGCCATGAGTCCTGCATGGAGAGCTTCACCTGCAAGGTCTGCGGCGCTCTGGTGACGCCGGAGGACGCCGGGAGCCGCCACCGCAACCACTGTCCCCGCTGCCTGTCGAGCTTCCATGTCGACAACCGCCCGGGGGACCGGGCGTCGCTCTGCGGGGGCACGATGGACCCCATCGGCGTCTGGGTGCGCAAGGACGGGGAGTGGGCCCTCATCCACCGCTGCCGGGCGTGCGGCGCGCTCAGCTCGAACCGGATCGCGGCGGACGACAACCCCGCCCTGCTCATGTCCATCGCGGTGAAGCCGCTGGCGGAGCCGCCCTTCCCGCTCTGGCAAGCCGCCCCGGAGAAGCCGTAGGCGGGGATTGGGAAAATGAAAAGCAGCCGCGTAAGCGGCTGCTTTTCTGCGGCGCGGGACGCTGCCCGCTCAGTGGCATTTCGTGCAGGCGGTGTAACCCATCGCCTCGGCGTTCGCCGTGTTGTAGGCCACAAAGCCCGCCGTCTCGTCAAAGTCGGTGCAGCCGAGCCTGTGGTAGACGGTGGAGCCCTCCCCCTGGATGAGCGCGATATAGGTGTCGAGGAAGAGCGCCTTCTCGGCGTCCGTCTTGCCGGTCACGGCCGGCGCGGCCGCCGCCGCGGGGGCGGAGGCCTCGGCGGGCGCGGAAGCGGCGGGGACCGCCGGCGCGCTCTCGTAGGGGCAGACGCCGTTCGGATGCAGGTGCGCGGGATAGCCGTGGTGGTAGTGGTAGGGGCCGAGCCCGCTGACGTTTTTGTTGTCGTGGTGGCCGCCGGCGGAATCGGTGCGCCCCGAATGGGCGGAAACCGGCAGCGAAAGCAGCAGGACGGACAGCAGGACGCAGAGCATTTTTTTCATGGGACAACACCTCCTGCACCCATTGTACCCTCCGGAAAATACTGGGAATGTCGAAATCTGTCGAACGGCGGAGGAAAAACCATCCGCGCCGCGGCTGCGCGGCGTGATCAAAAAGCCGTCCGCTGTAAAGGCAATTTTTCCAACAAATTCTCTTTTTCACCTTGACATTCCCGCATCAATATGGTAAGGTATAATTCGTCGAGTGAAGCTCGGCTTTTGATTTGCCCTCGGTCCTGATGGACATGCGGTGGTGCTGGAATCGGCAGACAGGCACGTTTGAGGGGCGTGTGCGCGAGCGTGTGGGTTCAAGTCCCATCCACCGCACCAAAAAAGACACCAGTCGCTGCGGCGGCTGGTGTTTTTATTTTTGTCCGGCGCGCCGGGCGTCGAATAGAGGAGGCTTTTCCTTGAGACGGAGACTGCGTTTTGACATTTGGCTTTCCTTGCTGCTGGCTCTGCCGATCATGCTGGGGATCGTCTGGCTCTTCAACCACGCCGTTTTCCCCGCGCTCTACGAGTCCTACGCCGCTTCCAACGCGGGCGGGGCGGGGACGGTGGGCGCGCCCGCCGCCGGGGACACCTTCCGGGCGCGCACGCTGGACGAGATGCTGGAGCACGGGACGTTCACCTTCGGCGGCGACCTGTACGCCGTCCTCAACAACGGCGGCCCTTTCTACAAAAGCCGGCGGTGGGAGGCGCTCGAACTGGAGGACGGCAGCCGGATCGCGGCGAGTATCAACCATGACGCGATCCGGGACGACGGGGAACCAGGCCTCTACAGCCACGACATCCTCCTGCCGGTGGGGACGATCGTCCATGGGGAGCTGCCGGCGGAGCTTGTCGAGGGATTTGCCCCCTACGGCGGGCTCACCCGCACCGACCTGATGGTGGACATGGAGGGCGGGCACGCCGTTTACGGCTACGACACCCTCAACGGATACATCGTCGTCCCGATGCAGCTCGTCCTGCTGGTCGGGTTCGCGCTGCTCTTCCACCGCATCGGCGTGAAAATGGGGCTGTTCCCGCCGATCCTCCCCCGCCGCGCGCGGGAAAAGACGGAGGCCGCCGAATAGCGGCGCTCTTCCGGACATGCCGAAAATCCGGACGCTTTGCGTCCGGATTTTTTTTGCCTTCCCGCGCCGGAGGCGCCGCGATGGAAAAAAGCGGGCGCGGGGTGCAGGAATCCGGTTAGATTTTGACACGTAAGGGGTGTATGACTTCAAGTATAATCCTTCTTCCGGACAGGCGCCGCCCTTCATTGGCGGACAAATGCATGTATATTTTCCGCGCCCCGGACGAATATACAGTGGATAAGCTGTTGAAACGACGGGGGAGAAGGGGGCCGTCTCGCTGATTACGGGGAAACGGTCCTGTGGAAAACTCGGTGGAAAGTGTTTATAACTTTGTGTATATTCTGTGAACCGTTTGCCGCAGTCACGGAAATGGGGCGGAACGCCTCTGCTTTCGCCGGTTTTGCAACCTTTTGGGCGCTGCGGGCATCCATTTTCTGGCTTTACAAGGCAAATGCCGATGTTGTATAATAAGCACGTTACCGCGGCCGGAGGGGCGGCGGGGGGACGGACGGAATACGCG
>NZ_JAPJQF010000059.1:0-15888 GCF_030825285.1 Anaerotruncus massiliensis (ex Togo et al. 2026) | reverse complement strand
CGCTCGCCGCAGGCGAGGAGCGCATCTAAAGCCCCGCCGGGCGCAGCGCGGCAAATTGAAAACCGCCGTCGGGGCGGGACCCGGCGATCTATGCCGC
The DNA here is from genome assembly GCF_030825285.1 of Anaerotruncus massiliensis (ex Togo et al. 2026). Lineage (NCBI taxonomy): Bacteria > Bacillati > Bacillota > Clostridia > Eubacteriales > Oscillospiraceae > Anaerotruncus > Anaerotruncus massiliensis (ex Togo et al. 2026). The sequence continues at coordinate 15,791 of NZ_JAPJQF010000059.1, read as the reverse complement.
CGAAGGCGGCACATCTGGAGCGCCCCGGAGGGGCGCGTAAAGGGCTTGCCGGGCGCAGCACGGCAAATCACCACCCCGAGACATGTCCCCGCCGGATGGCTCCGAAGATACGTTTTGTAATTCCGGGATGGGTTTTCTCCATATCGTATAAAAATTCCTTGGTCCACTGCCGTTCGGTGCACCCGTCGACGGGGCATTTGCTCTTGACGACGGGAAGCCCGGCGCGGTTCACCGCGTTGCGGACCTCCCGCTCGGTGGCGAAGATGAGCGGGCGGATCATCGTGAGGTCCTTGCGGGAGAGGTAGGAGACGGGGGAAAAGCAGCCGATCCGCCCCTCGTTGAAGAGGTTCATCAGGAAGGTCTCCACCGCGTCGTCGAAGTGGTGGCCGAGCGCGATCTTGTTGCACCCGTTCGCCTTGGCGGTGTCGTGCAGCACCCCGCGGCGCATCCGCGCGCAGAGGCTGCAGGGGTTGGATTCGCCGCGCTCGCCGAAGATGATCTGCCCGATGTCGGTGCGGCGCAGGATGTATTCGACGCCGAGCGAGCCGCACAGGTCGGCGATGGGGGAGAAGTCGCCCTCCTCGCCGTTGAAGCAGTTGTCAAGGGTGACCGCCTTGAGGGTGAAATCGATGCCGATGAACCGCCGCACCCCTGCCAGTCCGGCGAGCAGCGCGACGGAATCCTTGCCGCCCGACACGCCGACGGCGACCGTGTCGCCGTCCTCAATCATCCGGTATTCCTCCACCGCGCGGCGGATGTAGCCCATGATCTCCTGCATAAAAACCTCCGTTACAGTTTTGATGGAAAAGCGAGCGCCCGGCCGCGGCCGGGCGCAGATGGTTCGGAAGGGGAATTTCAGCCCTCCGCCGGTTCGACGTGGAAGCGCACCCGGTCGGTGTAGCCCTTTTCGCGCATGGCGGCGTTGAGCTCGGGCCAGCGGCCGCTCATGTGGAGGATGACCAGCCCGTTTACCCGGTCGATGCCCCAGCTCGTGATGGTGTCGGCGCCCTTGACGCCGCGGCGGGCCTCGAGGAACTCGACGACCTCGTCAAGTTCGGCGGCGCTGCGCCCGGCGCTCTTATAGGTGACGGGGCAGGTCCTGCCGTGGTAGGCGGTGGTGAGCTGGGCGACCAGCGCGGGGGTGACGCCGCCCTCGGGAGTCTGCCAGAGGACGAGGCCGCGCCGGTCGTCGGTGAATTCCAGCCCGCCGTATTCGCTGCGCGACAGGCGGGGGGAGAGGAAGTTATAGTAGTCGCGCGCCGCGCTCTCGGGGGAATCCGGGTCCTCCAGCGCGGCCCACAGGGCGACGGTCTGGGGGAAGAGCAGCTCGGTCAGCCGGTCCATCGTCCCGCCGGGCGCGGTATAATACTGGTCCATGTGGCGGATGATCAGGTAGGACTGCCCCTCGGCGAAGCCCTCCGCGCGGACGGCGCTCGTAAAGAGGTGCAGGCGCGCCTGCCCCGGGAAGTCGAGATAGAGGTTGACGCCGGTGATGCTGCTCGGCGGCGTGACGCCCTCGGGGAAGGCGGCGGCCTCGCGCAGCAGGTCGGCGGCCTGTCTGGACAGGTCGGGATCGGTCACCGTGTTGACCGTCTCCTCGTCCCCCTTCCAGAGGGAGGCCTCGAGCAGGACGGGCAGCTCGGCCGGAGCCACGGGGATGGCGGGGGTCGTCTCGTCCGGCTGGGGGGAGGCTTCGTCGATCGGCTTGAGCAGCCGGTCGGCAAAGACCGGGACGGCGAGCCCCGCGCAGATCGCCAGCGCCAGTAGCAGGCAGAGGCCTCTCTTCATAACGGCACACATCCTTTTAGCCAGATTCTTTACATGGAAGAAGTGGCGGAAAAGCAGGGATTTCCTGCCGGGATTTTCAATTTTTTTCTTTTTTGTCCTTCTCGCGCTCGGCCGGCTCCTCGGGAGGGAGGCGTTCGGCGCGGATGCGGGCGATGCGCCGCTCCTCGACGAGCAGGACGGTGAACTGGACGCCCTCAAGCTGAACGGAGGGGTGCTCGCCCGGTTCGGGCAGGCGGCCGAGGGCCTCGGTGATCAGGCCGCCGATCGTGTCGTAGTCGGTGTCCTCGTCGAACTCGACGTCGAAGAGCCGCTCGACGTCGTCGATCGCGACGGTGCCGTCAATCGACCAGCAGTTGTCCGAGAGCTGGGAGATCTCCTCCTCCTCGTCGTCGTACTCGTCCTGGATGTTGCCGACGATCGATTCGAGCAGGTCCTCCATCGAGACGATGCCCGCCGTGCCGCCGTATTCGTCGACGGCGACGGCGACCATGACCTTCTTCTGCTTGAACTGCGCGAAGAGGTCGACGCAGCTCATGTTCTCGGGCACGAAGAGGGCGGGGCGCATATATTTCTGGGCGTCGAACGCTGCGTCCTCCCCCTTTCCGATGAGACGGAGCAGGTCCTTGACATAGATGATGCCCATGATGTCGTCGATGTCGTCGTCGTAGACGGGAATGCGCGAAAAGCCCGTCTCGACGGCCAGGTCCGCGATCTCCTCGAGGGAGGCGGTCTTGGGCACGGCGGTCATATCGGTGCGGTGGGTCATGACCTCCGAGACGCTGCGGTCGTCGAACTCGAAGATGTTGTTGATCATGTCCTTCTCGCTCTGTTCGATCGAGCCCTTTTCGCTGCCCACGTCGACCATCATGCGGATCTCCTCCTCGGTGGCCTCCTCGGGCTCCTCGCCGGCGCGCACGCCGAACAGGCGCGCCAGCCCGCGGGCGAGCGCGCCGTTCAGGAGCACGAAGGGGCGCATGACGCAGGCGACGAACCAGCACAGCCGCGCGAGCGCGGCCGAGACCCCCTCGGGATGGCGGCAGGCCACCCGGTAGGGGAGAAGCGCGCAGAGCACGTTGAGCAGGAGCACGGTCAGCAGGAAGCCGACGAAGGAAAAGGCGTAGTAAAGCGGCCGGCTGAAGGAAAGCGAGCGGACGAGCCAGGTCAGCGGGACGAGGGCGAGGGGATAGGTGAAGAGCGCCGCGGCCACCGTGCAGGCGAAGCGCGCGAGCTCGACGCCGTCGAGGAAGGCGGCGGGGCGTTCAAGCAGCCGCGCGATGAACCGCTCCCCGCCGCGTTCGGAGGAAGCCATCTTCTTCACGCTGCTGTCCCGCAGCTGGGTGAGGGCGGTGCGCCCGGCGGTCAGCAGGGAACTGAGCAGGATGAGGAGCAGGAAAATCACGATACTGGGATAGGGGTCCATGTTGTTCATTCCTCCAATTTGCGCCGCGCGGATGGACGATTGTTTCCGCTCCGGCGCTGCTACCATAAATATAAACATTTTTCCGGACAATGTCAATTTGAAGCCCGCCCGCGGGAAGGAAAAAATCCCCGGAAAATGCGGCTTTGAAGCCCGCCTTTGGGGAAAAGCGGGGGGCGGCACCGGAATTTCCACATACGGGAGCCCCAAACGGGATGGATTTTGCCGTAAAATTGACAAAACAGTCACAATTTTCTGGGTTCTGTTATTTACAAGGCGCGGCAAAAATGATAAACTCAATAAGGATAGGGACAAGGGGCTTTTGCGCCCTTTCGGGCCCGTTCGGAATATCCAATTTATTAGCGATCGCTAATTTATCATTAGGAGGAAGATGCAACATGGCAAGAAACAAACTCACCATGGACGGCAATACCGCGGCAGCGCATGTCAGCTATGCGTTTACCGAGGTAGCGGGGATCTACCCGATCACGCCGTCCAGCCCGATGGCCGACTACGTCGACCAGTGGGCCGCCGCAGGCCGTAAGAATATCTTCGGCACCACCGTCAAGGTCATGGAGATGCAGTCCGAGGCGGGCGCGGCGGGCACCGTGCACGGCTCGCTGGCCGCCGGCGCCCTGACCACCACCTATACCGCCTCCCAGGGCCTGCTGCTCATGATCCCCAACATGTATAAGCTCGCCGGCGAACTGCTGCCGGGCGTCTTCCATGTTTCGGCCCGTACCGTCGCCACCCACGCGCTGAACATCTTCGGCGACCACTCCGACGTCTACGCCTGCCGCCAGACCGGCTTCGCGATGCTCGCCGAGAGCAACCCGCAGGAGGTCATGGACCTGGGCGCCGTGGCGCACCTGGCCGCCATCAAGGGCCGCGTCCCCTTCATCAACTTCTTCGACGGCTTCCGCACCTCCCACGAGATCCAGAAGATCGAGGTCTGGGACTACGACGACCTGGCCGGGATGGTCGACATGGACGCGGTCGAGGCCTTCCGCAAACGCGCGCTCAACCCCGAGCGCCCGGTCATGCGCGGCTCCCACGAGAACGGCGACATCTTCTTCCAGCACCGCGAGGCCTGCAACAAGTTCTATGACGAGCTGCCGGCCGTGGTCGAGGAGTACATGGGCAAGGTCAACGCCAAGCTCGGCACCGACTACAAGCTCTTCAACTACTACGGCGCCCCCGACGCCGAGCGGGTCATCATCGCGATGGGCTCGATCTGCGATGTGGCCGAGGAGGTCATCGACTACCTGACCGCCGCCGGCGAGAAGGTCGGCCTCATCAAGGTCCGCCTCTACCGCCCCTTCGTCCCCGCCAAGCTGATCGAGGCGATCCCGGCCACCGCCAAGAGCATCGCCGTCCTCGACCGCACCAAGGAGCCCGGCTCCCTGGGCGAGCCGCTCTACCTCGACGTCATCACCGCCCTCTCCGAGTGCGGCGTGTCGGGCAAGACGGTTATCGGCGGCCGCTACGGCCTCGGCTCCAAGGACACCCCGCCCTCCAGCGTCTTCGCCGTCTTTGACGAGCTGAAGAAGGATTCCCCCAAGAAGCACTTCACCATCGGCATCACCGACGACGTTACATACACCTCGCTCGAGGAGAACAACTTCGCGAACACTGCGGCCAAGGGCACCATCGAGTGCAAGTTCTGGGGCCTCGGCGGCGACGGCACCGTCGGCGCGAACAAGAACTCGATCAAGATCATCGGCGACCACACCGACAAGTATGTGCAGGCGTACTTCCAGTACGACTCCAAGAAGACGGGCGGCATCACGATCTCCCACCTGCGCTTCGGCGACGAGCCGATCCGCGCGCCCTACTACATCAACAAGGCCGACTTCGTGGCCTGCCACAACCCCTCCTACGTCGTCAAGGGCTACAAGATGGTCCGCGACGTGAAGCCGGGCGGCGTCTTCCTCATCAACTGCCAGTGGACCCCCGAGGAGCTCAATACCCACATGCCCGCCGAGGCCAAGCGTTACATCGCCAAGAACAACATCCAGCTCTACACCGTCAACGCGATCGACCTCGCGATCAAGATCGGCATGGGCAAGCGCACCAACACCATCCTGCAGGCCGCGTTCTTCGCGCTCGCGAAGGTGCTGCCGATCGACGAGGCCGTCGACTACATGAAGAAGGCGGCTTACAAGTCCTACTCCAAGAAGGGCGAGGACGTCGTCAACATGAACTACGCGGCGATCGACGCGGGCGTTTCGGCGTTCGTCAGGATCGACGTCCCGGCCGACTGGGCGAACGCCAAGGACGAGGCCGAGTCGGCTCTGCCCGAGGGCAAGAAAGAGCTCGTCACGATGGTCCACGACATCATGGAGCCCGTCTCCAAGATGAACGGCGACAGCCTGCCGGTCTCCACCTTCGTCCCCCACGCGGACGGCACCTTCGAGCAGGGCGCTTCCGCCTACGAGAAACGCGGCGTCGCGGTGTCGGTGCCCGAGTGGCTGCCGGAAAACTGCATCCAGTGCAACCGCTGCTCCTATGTCTGCCCGCACGCGACCATCCGCCCGTTCGCGCTGAGCGCCGACGAGGCCGCGAAGGCCCCCGCGCAGACCAAGTACACCGCCAAGATGACCGGCGCGCCCGACTACAAGTTCACGATCGCCGTCTCCCCGCTTGACTGCATGGGCTGCGGCGTCTGCGTCAGCGTCTGCCCGGCCAAGGAGAAGGCGCTGGTCATGAAGCCGCAGGAGAGCCAGTCCGCCCAGCAGGAAGTCTTCGACTTCATGGTCGCGAACATCTCCAAGAAGCCCGGCATGCCCGCCGACGAGACCGTCAAGGGCAGCCAGTTCAACCAGCCGCTGCTTGAATTCTCCGGCTCCTGCGCGGGCTGCGCCGAGACCTCCTACGCCCGCCTGATCACCCAGCTGTTCGGCGAGCGGATGTACATCTCCAACGCGACCGGATGCTCCTCCATCTGGGGCGGACCGGCCGCCACCAGCCCGTACACCGTCAACAAGGACACCGGCCGCGGCCCGACCTGGGCGAACTCCCTGTTTGAGGACAACGCCGAGCACGGCTTCGGCATGTACATCGGACAGAAGACCATCCGCGACCGCCTGGCCGCGAAGACCCGCGCGCTCGTCGAGGTGCCCCACACCTGGGCCCCGCTGAAGGAAGCCGCGCAGGCGTGGCTCGACACGATGGACGACGGCAAGGCCAACGCCGCCGCCACCGAGAAGTATGTGGAAGCCCTGCAGGGCGGCCTGATGAGCGTGGACGACTGCCTCGCCTTCATCGAGACCCCCGCGAGCAAGGAGATCTTCGGCGACAAGCACGCCGAGATGCATGAGCACATGAAGGCCCTCAAGGCGTCGGGCGCGGCCCACTGCGACTGCGAGGCCTGCACGCTGACGGCTGAGATCCTGGCCGAGAAGGAATACCTCGCCAAGAAGTCCGTCTGGATCTTCGGCGGCGACGGCTGGGCGTACGACATCGGCTACGGCGGGCTCGACCACGTGCTCGCTTCGGGCGAGGACGTCAACGTCATGGTCTTCGACACCGAGGTCTATTCCAACACCGGCGGCCAGGCGTCCAAGTCCTCCAACATCGGCCAGGTGGCGCAGTTCGCCGCGGCCGGCAAGGCGATCGCCAAGAAGAGCCTCGCTGAGATGGCCATGTCCTACGGCTATGTCTACGTCGCGCAGATCTCGATGGGCGCCGACATGAACCAGACGATCAAAGCGATCGCCGAGGCCGAGGCCTATCACGGCCCCTCCCTCATCATCGGCTACGCCCCCTGCGAGATGCACAGCATCAAGGGCGGCATGACCAACTGCCAGACCGAGATGAAGAAGGCCGTCGACGCGGGCTACTGGAACATGTTCCGCTTCAACCCCGCGCTCAAGGCGGAGGGCAAGAACCCGTTCACGCTCGACAGCAAGGCGCCGACCGCGAGCTACAGGGACTTCATCATGAACGAGGCCCGGTACTCCTCGCTGACCCGCTCCTTCCCCGACCGTGCGGAGACCCTCTTCGACGAGGCGGAGAAGTCCGCCGCCGCGCGCTACCAGCACCTGCTCAAGCTCCAGCAGCTCTACGCGGAATAATCCGACGTGCAAAAGCCCCGCGCCTTACGGCGCGGGGCTTTTTTTCGCCGTGCGGCTCAGGAGGGCGGGGCTCCCGAATCCTCGACGATGCGCCCGTCGATGATGCGGATGAGCCGCCCAGCCGCGGAGGCGATGCGGTCGTCGTGGGTGATGAGGATGACGGTGCGTCCCTCGGCGTGCAGCTCGTGGAGGATGTCCATGACCTGCGCGCCCGAGGCGGAGTCGAGGTTGCCGGTCGGCTCGTCCGCGAGGATGATGGGGGGCTTCGCGGCGATCGCGCGGGCGATCGCGACCCGCTGCTGCTGCCCGCCCGAAAGCTGGGCGGGGTAGTGGTGCATCCGGTTGCCCACCCCCACCCGCTCAAGCGCGGAAACGGCCAGCTCGCCGCGCTCGCGGCGGGGGATGCCGCGGTAGATGAGCGGCAGCTCGACGTTTTCCAGCGCGGTCAGGCTGGGGATGAGGTTGAAGCCCTGGAAGATGAAGCCGATCCGCCGGTTGCGGATGCCGGCGAGGGAGGCCTCGGGGATGTGGGCGACGTCCTCCCCGTCGAGGAAATAGATCCCTCCGTCGGGCAGGTCGAGGCAGCCGAGCATGTTCATGAGGGTCGATTTGCCCGACCCCGACTGCCCGACGATCGCCACGAACTCCCCCGTCTCGATCGAGAGGGAAACGCCGCCGAGCGCGCGCACCTCGTTGTCGCCGGCGTTATAAATTTTGCACAGGTCCCGCAGTTCCACAAGCGGCATAACAAATCCCCCACAGACGTTTTTTCTTAGTGTCTGCGGGGGAGGCTTTTTTATGCGGTTTTTTAACGCAGGACGAGGATCGCCGCGCCGTAGGGGGGCAGCAGGCCGTCGGCGCCGAGGCTGCCGTAGAGGACCGCCGCGTCCTTGAACTCCATCGGGAGGACGGCCGGCTGCTCCGAGGGGGTGCGGTTGACGGCGACGTAGTAGCTTTCGCCGCCGCAGTCGCGCAGGAAGGAGACGACCTCGGGGGTGAAGGAGACGGCGCTGAAGCTGCCGGAGGAGAGCGCCGGGCATCCCGACCGGATCGCGCCGAGGGTGCGGAAGAACTGGATGAGCTCGGGGTCCTCGCGGCCCCACGGGTAGCAGGTGCGGTTGAAGGGGTCCTTGTAGCCGTAGAGGCCGGCCTCGTCGCCGTAATAGAGGCAGGGCACGCCGGGCAGCATGTACTGGATGACCGACGCGAGCATGAAGAGCTTTTTGCCGAGCGCGTATTTTTCCGGGCTCAGCGTGTTGTTGTGCGCCTGCCAGTCGCGCCCGCCCGAGATCGGCTCGCCCGCCAGCGCGGTGATCGCCCGCTCGATGTCGTGGGTGGACAGGGAGTTCATCAGCACGTCGAGCACCGGCTTGGGGTAGTGCTCGAGGATGGAGAGCAGGGTGGAGTAGAGGCGGTTGCAGTCGCCGTGGCGGACGTAGGCGATGATCGCGTCGCGGAAGGGGTAGTTCATGACCGAGTCGAGCTGCCCGCCGAGGAAATAGCGCCGGCGGATGCCGTAGGCGACCTTGGTGGAGGCGTCCTCCCACACCTCGCCGATGACGGCGGCGTCGGGGTCGGCGCCCTTGACGCAGGCGGCGACCCGGTCGAGGAACTCGTCGGGCAGTTCGTCCGCCACGTCGAGCCGCCAGCCCGAGATGCCGTCCGCAAGCCATTTGCGCAGCACCCCGTTTTCGCCGCAGATGAACTCGCCGTAGGAGGGGTCGCGCTCGTTCAGGTTGGGCAGCTCCTGGAACCCCCACCAGCTCTGGTAGCCGTTGGGGTAGTTGGTGAACTCATACCAGCTCCGGTAGGGGCTCTGGGGGTCGTTGTAGGCCCCGCCGTTCCCGTAGCGGCGCTTTTTGTTGAAGTAGACGCTGTCCGCGCCGGTGTGGTTGAAGACGCCGTCGAGGATGACGCGGATGCCGAGCGCCTTCGCGCGGGCGCACAGCTCCCGGAGGTCCTCCTCGGTGCCGAGCAGCGGGTCGATCCGGAGGAAATCCGCGGTGTTGTAGCGGTGGTTGGAGTGCGCCTCGAAGATGGGGTTCAGGTAGATCGTGCCCACCCCCATGCTTTTGAGGTAGGTCAGCTTCTGGGTGATGCCCCGCAGGTCGCCGCCGAAGTAGTCGGAGTTGGTCACCTCGCCGTTACGGTCGGGCAGGTATTCGGGCAGCTCGTACCAGTCGCGGTGGAGCCGCCGGTCGGAGGGCACGCCGCTCTTGGCCCCGCCCGACGCGCAGAAGCGGTCGGGGAAGATCTGGTAGAGGATGCCGTTCTTCATGAATTCGGGCGCGCGCATCGCCTTGTCATAGACGGTGAGCTGCCACATCTCCCCGCCCTGCGGCAGCAGCACGCCGAAGCCGTCCTGGTCGCGGGCGATGCGCATCTTTCCGTTGACCCCGGCGACCTCGAAGAGGTAGAAATAGAGCTGCGGGTCGGGGGAATAGAAGATGCAGGTGTAGGAGCAGCTCACCCCGTCGCTCGCCTCGTAGTGCATGGGGATGCGCTCGGGGGAATCCCAGCGGTCCGCCTTGTAGACGAGCAGCGCGGGTTCGCGCAGCTGGTAGGAGATCGGCAGGAAGACGCGGAAGGTGACGACGTCGTCCGTGGGGACCGCCCCGAAGGGGGTTTTGCAGCGGTCGTCGCGGCTGTCGAAGAGAAAGGTACTCACGAGATCAACTCCGATACAGATTGAATCAGGCTGCCAAAAAATTTTTGACAGCCTGACCGGATGACATGGAAAGCGGGGGCGCGGAAGGCGCTCAGAGCGACCAGATGTCGTGCGCGTACTCCTCGATCGCGCGGTCGGCGCAGAAATAGCCGGACGCCGCGATGTTGTGGAGCGACATCTCCTGCCACCTGGCGGTATCCTGGTAGAGGCGGGAGGCCTCCTGCTGGATGCCGCAGTAGGCGTCGAAGTCGGCGAGCACCATGTAGGGGTCGTCGTAGCGCAGGGAGTTGGCGATGGTGGGGAACTGCTGGCCCGCCAGCCCGGAGGCGAGCAGGTCGATCGCGCGGCGCAGGCGCTGGTCGCGGTTGTAGTACTCGGCGGGGTTGTAGCCGGCGGCCTTGAGGTCGGCGGCGCGCTCGGCGGTCATGCCGAAGATGAGGATGTTGTCCTTGCCGACCCGTTCGCCGATCTCGACGTTCGCGCCGTCGAGGGTGCCGAGGGTGATCGCGCCGTTGAGCATGAGCTTCATGTTGCCGGTGCCGCTCGCCTCGGTGCCGGCGAGGGAGATCTGCTCGGAGATCTCCGAGGCGGGCATGAGCAGCTCGGAGATGGTGACGCTGTAGTTTTCGAGGAAGACGATGCGCAGCTTGCCGCGCACCGCGGGGTCCGCCTCGATCACGTCGCGCAGGGTGCAGATGAATTTGATGATCTGCTTGGCGAGGAAGTAGCCGGGGGCCGCCTTGGCGCCGAAGATGTAGGTCTTGGGCAGGAAGGGGGCGTTCGGGTGGTCCTTGAGCCAGAAGTACTCGTTCAGGATGTGCAGCGCGTTCAGGTGCTGCCGCTTATACTCGTGCAGGCGCTTGACCTGCACGTCGAAGACCGAGTCGGGGTCGAGCGCGACGCCGGAGGTCTCGAGCACGTATTTGGAGAGCCGCTCCTTGTTCTCCCGCTTGACGGCGGCGAGCCGATCAAGCACCGCCTTGTCGGTGGAAAACTTGTCGAAGCGTTTCAGGTGGGACATGTCGGTGAGCCAGCTGTCGCCGATCGTGTCGCAGAGGAGCTTTGTGAGCCCGGGGTTGGACTGGTAGAGCCAGCGCCGGGAGGCGATGCCGTTGGTGACGTTCTTGAACTTGTAGGGGGTGAGGTGGTAATAGTCGCGGAAGACGCTGTCCCGGAGGATCTGGGAGTGCAGCTTGGAGACGCCGTTGACGCTGTGGGAGGCGATGACGGCGAGGTTGGCCATGCGCACCTGGAAGTCGTAGACCACCCGCATGCGGTCGATGTCGTAGGGGTCGTAGTGGTAGACATCACGCAGCTCGGCGCAGAAGCGGCGGTCGATCTCCTGGACGATCTGGTAGATGCGGGGCAGCAGGTTGCGGAAGATGTCCTCGTTCCACTTTTCGAGCGCCTCGGCCATGACGGTGTGGTTGGTGTAGGCGAAGGTGCGCACAACGATGTCCCAGGCGCGCTCCCACTCGTAGCCGTAGTCGTCGAGCAGCACCCGCATCAGCTCGGGGATGGCGAGGGCGGGGTGGGTGTCGTTGATCTGGATGGCGTTCTTTTCGCCGAAGTTGTCGAGCGTGCCGTAGAGGGAGAGGTGCCGGCGCACGATGTCGGAGATCGAGGCGGCGGTGAGGAAATACTGCTGCTTGAGGCGCAGCATCTTGCCCTCGGCGTGGTTGTCGTTGGGGTAGAGCACCTTGGAGATCGCCTCGGAGGCGGAGGCGGCGCCCATCGAGTTGACGTAGTCGCCGCGGTTGAAGGCCTCCATGTCGAAGCCGGGGCTCTGCGCCTTCCACAGGCGCAGCACCGCGATGCCCTCGCTCTGGAAGCCGGTGACGTACATGTCGTGGGGGACGGCGTAGACGGTCTGGTAGTCGACGTGGTTGACCCAGTGGTGGCCGCCTTCCCAGCCCTCCTCGATGCGCCCGCCGAACTTGATCGGCACGGTGCGGTCGGGCTTCTTCTTGAGCCAGACGCTGCCGCCCGGCAGCCAATAGTCGGGCGTCTCGGTCTGCCAGCCGTCGATGATCCGCTGCTTGAAGATGCCGTACTCGTAGAGGATCGAGTAGCCCATGGCGGGCAGGTTCTCAGTGGCCATCGCGTCGAGGTAGCAGGCGGCGAGGCGGCCCAGGCCGCCGTTGCCGAGGCCCGCGTCCGGCTCGAGCGCGTACATCTTTTCGATGTCGACCTCCAGCTCCTCGAGGGCGGCGGTCATCGCGTCCTGGATGCCGAGGTTGTAGAGGCTGTTCTTGAGGGAGCGGCCCATCAAAAACTCCATGCAGAGATAATAGACCTTCTTCTCCGCGCGGGCGTTGTTGTGGGCGTTGAAGATCTTGTACTTTTCGCTGAGGATCTCGCGGGTGACGCGGCAGAGCGCCTCGTAATAGACCTCGTCGGAGGCGTGCTCCGGCTCGATGAGCATGTCGCTCTTGAAGGTGTCCAGGAGGAGGTCCTTGAGGACCTCCTTGGTGTAGTGCTTGCTGATGTTCATGATACCCTCCTAATACTCGGTGCGGCAGGTGCGGGCCGGCCTTTTATGCGGCAATCAGGCGGCGCGGCAGCGCTTTGACGCGCTGGCGCTTTACCCTTGTATAAAACTGGATAATTACACTTCATTATACCCTAAAACGCCGCGCCATGCAAGCGATGGGGCGTAAAAACGCGGGATTCGGCAAAAACCTCCAGAAAGGGGTGAAAAAACCAAAGAAACTCGGAAAATTTGTACGGGCTCTTTATTCGCGGCGGGAAATGCGATATAATATGAAAGATAACAGCAAGTATGGGAGGTTATCGGACCATGAATACCATCAACCGCGTCAGGATTACGATCAACGGCGTGCACTATACGATCTCCACGTCGGAACCGGAAGAATACGTGCTCGGGCTCGCGCAGGAGCTGGACGAGCAGATCAAGGGGATTCTGGAGAAGAACCCGAGCATCTCCTTCAACGACGTGATGGTGCTCTGCGCCATCAACTATATCGACGCCTACAAGCGCAGCGAGGAGAACGCCGACCGCATGCGCACCCAGATTTCGGAGTACCTCGAGGACGCCGCCAAGGCGCGCATCGAGCTCGACGAGGTCAAGCGGGAGAACGCCCACCTGCGCCGCCAGCTTGACGGGCAGGAGATGAAGGGCCAGACCAAGCTGGACGTGAAATGAGCCGCCTGCCGGAGGTGCTCGCGCCCGCCGGGAACCCGGCGGCGCTTGAAGCGGCCGTCCTCTGCGGGGCGGACGCGGTCTATCTCGGCGCCGGGGCGTTCAACGCCCGCCGCGGCGCCGAAAATTTTACCCTGGAGCATCTGGCGGACACCGTCCGCCGCTGCCACATCCGGGGCGTCAGGGTCTACCTGACGCTCAATATCGTCGTGCGCGAGGATGAAATCCCACAATTTTTGGCCGACGCCGAGGCCGCCTGCGCGGCGGGGGTCGACGCGGTCATCGTGCAGGACGCCGGCGCGGCGGCGCTGCTGCGCCGGTGCGCGCCGTCGCTTCGGCTGCACGGCTCCACCCAGATGGTGGTGCACAACGCCGAGGGGGCCAAAATGCTCGAGGAGATGGGCTTTTCCCGCGTCGTGCTGGCCCGCGAGTGCTCGAAGGAGGAGATCGGGGAGATCATCCGCTCGACCTCCCTCGAGGTGGAGACCTTTGTGCACGGCGCGCTGTGCATGTCGGTGTCCGGCCAGTGCTATATGAGCGCGGTGCTCGGCCAGCGCAGCGGCAACCGCGGCCTCTGCGCCCAGCCCTGCCGCCTGCCCTGCAAGGCGGGGAACAGCGAACATGCCCTCTCCTTAAAGGATATGAGCATCATCGGGCGGGCGGGGGAGCTTCGGGAGCTCGGCGTGTCCGCCCTCAAGATCGAGGGGCGGATGAAGCGCCCCGAATATGTCGCGGCCGCAGTCACCGCCTGCCGCAAGGCGCTGGCGGGGGAACCGGTCGACTTGGAAACGCTACAATCCGTATTTTCGCGCAGTGGATTTACAGATGGTTATTTCGAGGGGCGCCTCGGCGCGGAGATGTTCGGCATCCGCCAGAAGGAGGACGTCACCGCGGCGGCGGGGGTGCTCGGCGGGCTGGAGACCCTCTACACCGACCCGCGCAAGCAGGTGCAGAAGGTGGAGGCGGATTTCCGCTTCACGATGAAGGCGGGGGAGCCCGCGCGCCTCGTCGTGACCGACGGGGACGGCAACATTTCCGAAGCCGCGGGGGAGATCCCCCAGGCGGCGGTCAACCGCCCCACCGATCCGGAGCGCGCGGCGGCGAGCCTCTCCAAGACGGGCGGGACCCCTTACCATGTCCGAAGCGTCTCCTGCGAGATCGGGGAAGGGCTGATGCTGCCCGCCTCGGCGGTCAACGCCCTGCGCCGCGAGGCGCTCGGAAAACTTGACGGGCTGCGCGGAAAAACCCGCGCCATCCCCTTCGACCGCGCAAGGGCGGGCGCGCCGCGCGGACACGCGCCCGCGCCGCTCCCGGCGCTGCGGGTGCGCGCCTACAGCGCGCGGCAGCTTTCGCCCGAACTGCTCGAGGGGGCGGAGCTCGTCACGCTGCCGGTGCCCGAGCTTGTGAAGCTCTGTGAAAACGGCGCGCCCGCGTATGCGGACAAGCTGTGCGCCGGGCTGCCGCGCATCCTCTTTTCGGGAGGGGAGGCGCTGAAAAGGCAGCTCTCGCTGCTGCGGGAGAGGGGAATCCGCCACGCGGCCGTGGGAAACCCCGGCGCGGTAAAAATCGCCGGGGCGGCGGGCTTTATGCTGCACGGGGAACCGTTTTTCAACGCGATGAACTCCTACGCGGCCGAAACGCTCGCCGGCTGGGGGCTTTGCGACCTGCTGCTCTCCTTCGAGGCGACGCTCGACATGGCGAAAAGGATTCAATCCCCCGTTCCGCTCGGACTGACCGCCTACGGGCGTCTGCCCCTCATGACGGTGCGCAACTGCCCGGTGAAGTCGTTCGTGGGCTGCGCGCGTTGTAAGAAGGGGGAGAACTTCCTGACCGACCGCCGGGGGGAACTCCTCTATACGAGCTGCGCCTACGGGTGCAGTGAAATCCTCAATCCCGTCCCGCTCTTCATGGGGGACCGGCTTCCGGAGCTGCGCGGCCTCGATTTTATCGAGCTGCGGTTTTCCACCGAGAGCCCGGAGGAGTGCGGGAAACTGTTTGAAACCTACCGCTCCGGCGGGGAATTCCATGGGAAATTCACGCGGGGGCTGCTCTACAAGACGGTACTATAGGAGGACTGCCATATGCTGAAACTCAAACGCCTGCGCCCGTCGGCGCGGATCCCCGCGAACGCCACGCCGGGCAGCGCGGGTTACGACCTCTGCGCCGACCTCGACTCCCCGGTGACGATCCCCGCCCGCCGGACGGTCAAGATCCCGACCGGCCTGGCCATGGCGATCGAGCCGGGTTACGCGGGCTTTGTCTTCGCGCGCAGCGGGCTGGGCATCAAACACGGCATCGTGCCCGCCAACTGCGTCGGCGTGATCGACAGCGACTACCGGGGCGAGGTGATCGTGGGGCTTTATAACCACACCGACGAGCCTTTCGTCGTCGAACCGGGCGACCGCATCGCCCAGCTCGTGCTGCTGCCGGTGCATACCCCCGAAATCGAGGAGTGCGCCGAGCTCGGCGAGACCTCGCGCGGCGAAGGCGGGTTCGGGTCCACCGGAAGGTAGACTTTTTTGCCGCTTCCCGGCGGGGCTTCTTCTTAGGACTTGCCGCTCATGGAGCGGCGGAGCTGCCGGGTCCCGCCCCGGCGAGGCTTCCTTAGATTTGCCGCTCATCGCGCGGCAGAGTTTGTCGGTAGTCGACCGACAGCGAGTTCCTTTCTTGCTTGCCCAA
>NZ_JAPJQF010000058.1:11686-16177 GCF_030825285.1 Anaerotruncus massiliensis (ex Togo et al. 2026) | reverse complement strand
CCTCACCTCCGGGTATTGTCCGTGGGGCGGGGCGCGGCGCGGGGGGCGGAAAACCGCGCGGCGCAGCCGCGCGCACGCGCCTGGCGCGCGGGCGCCCCGAAGGGGCGCCGTTTTCCGTCCCCGTCTCCCCCTCCGCGCCAAAAAACGCGGTGAATTTTCTGCGGTAAAGCGTCAAATAGCCCTTCCCCCGCGCGGACAAATATCGTATAATGGAACCATAACTGCGGCGCTCCGCCGCATATGGAAGGGTGGTCACATGCGAGTAGCAACAGACATCGGCGGGACCTTTACCGACCTGGTCGCCGTCGGGAAGGGCGGCGAGGTCTACCTGGCCAAGAGCCATACCACGCCCCCCAACTTCGAGGAGGGGGTCATCCACGTCATCGAAAAGAGCGGCGTCGACCCCAGGGGCGTCGAGGCGTTCATCCACGGCACCACGACGATCATCAACGCGCTCACCGAGCGCAAGGGCGCGAAGACCGCCCTGCTGACGACGAAGGGGTTCCGCGATGTGCTCGAGATCGCGCGCTGCAACCGGCCCGACCTCTTCAACCTCGTGTTTGCCAAGCCCCGTCCCTTCATCCCGCGCTATCTGCGCCGGGAGGTGGCCGAACGGGTCGCCTTCGACGGCAGCGTGCTGACGCCCCTGTGCGAGCGGGACGTCGAGGAGGCGGTCGCCTTCTTCAAGGCCGAGGGGGTCGAGGCGGTCGCCGTCTGCTACATCAATTCCTACGCCAACGACGCGCACGAGCGCCAGACGGTCGCGCTGGTCAAGAAGCTCTGGCCGGAGGTGTTCGTCACCTCCTCCATCGAGGTCACCAAGGAATGGCGCGAATATGAGCGCACCTCCACCGTGGCGCTCAACTCCTACGTCATGCCGGTGGCGGCCTCCTACATAAACAACCTCGAAAGCCGCCTCGACGAGATCGGCTGCGCCGGGGAACGGTACATCATGCAGTCCAACGGCGGCACCACCACCTTCGCGCAGGCCCGCCGCACCCCCATCAACATGGTGGAGTCGGGGCCGGTCGCGGGCGTGTTCGGCGCGGCGATCCTCGGGCAGGCGGTGGGGGAAAAGAACATCATCGCCTTTGACGTGGGCGGCACCACCGCCAAATGCTCGCTGATCGACGACGGCGAGGTGAAGGTCACGACCGAATACCGCATCGAGCGCACCGACAGCTACGCGGGCTACCCGATCATGGCCCCAGTCGTGGACATCGTCGAGATCGGCAACGGCGGCGGCTCGATCGCCTGGATCGACGAGGCCGGCTCCCTCAAGGTGGGGCCGCAGTCGGCGGGCGCGCTGCCCGGCCCCGTGGCCTACGGCAAGGGCGGAACCGAACCCACCACGACCGACGCCTGCCTGCTCACCGGGCGGCTGTCCGCCAAGAACTTCGACAACGAGGTCGACCTCGAGCGCGTGCGCCGCGCCGTCCGGGAGAAGGTGGGCGACGCCTTCGGCATGACCGCCGAGGAGGCCGCGATGAGCATCATCCGCGTGGCCGACTCCAACATGTTCAACGCCCTCAAGCTCATCTCGGTGCGCCGGGGCTACGACCCGCGCGACTTCGCGATGGTCGCCTTCGGCGGCGGCGGCCCGATGCACTGCGCCTACCTCGCGCGGGAGCTCAACGTGCGCAAGGTGATCGTGCCGGTGGCGGCGTCGGTCTTTTCCGCGTGGGGGATGCTCATGACCGACCTGCGCCACGACTACATCCAGACGAAGATCTGCCGCATGAACGAGGTCGCGCTCTCCGAGCTCAACGCCATGTGGGACGGCCTGGTCTCCCAGGCCCGGGCCCAGTTCGCCCAGGAGGGAGTCCCCGACGGGCAGATCGTCTACAGCTTCATCGCGGACATGCGCTACATGGGGCAGGAGCACACCGTCAAGGTGCACGTGCCCCCCGTCCCCTGGACCGACGAGGTCAAGGCGGAGATCGTGGCCCGCTTCCACGAGACGCACGAGCATTTCTACACCTACCGCCTGCCCGACACCCCCACCGAGATCGTGAACCTGCACCTCGTGGCCTACGGCAGGCTCCAGAAGCCCGAGCTGCACCGGATCGACCCGCAGCGGGGCCCGGTGTCCGGCGCGGTCAAGGAGACCCGCCCCGTCTACTTCACCGACGAGGGCTGGCAGGACACCCCCATCTACGACCGGGAGAAGCTCGGCGCGGGCGCGGCGGTCTCCGGCCCGGCGATCGTCGAGGAGGTCACCGCCTCGACCGTCGTCTGCCCCGGGCAGTCCCTCACGGTGGACGGCTACGGCAACCTGATCATTGAAACGGAGGTGCGGGAGTGATGGCAATGAAGATCGATCCCGTGACGCTGGATATCGTCAAGGATTCGCTGATCGCGGTCAGCAACGAGGTGTTCTACGCGTTCGCGCGCACCTCGATGAGCCCCATCATCTACGAGACGCTCGACTACGCGAGCGGCATCGCCGACGCGGACGGCAGTCTGCTCACCCAGGGCAACGGCGCCTGCGCCTTCATCGGGCTGATCGCCCCGATGATCCAGGAGATCGTCCAAAAATTCGGCAAGGACCAGATGAAACCGGGCGACGTCTACCTCATCAACGACCCCTACATGGGCGGCGGCACCCACCTGTCCGACATCGGCATGGTCATGCCCGTCTTCTACGACGGCGAAATCGTCGCCTTCGTGGGCAACAAGGCCCACTGGTCGGACATCGGCGGCATGGCCTCCGGCTCCTTTACGACCGACTCCACCGAGGTCTTCCAGGAGGGCCTGCGCTTTTCGGGCGTCAAGCTGGTCGACGGCGGGGAGCTCTGCGCCCAGCTCGCCGACATGATCAAATCGAACGTCCGCTTCCCCGCCGCCTCGGAGGGCGACATGTGGGGCCAGATCGCCTCGCTGCGCACCGGCTACCGCCGTATCGGCGAGCTCTGTTCCAAATACGGCGTCGAGGTGGTCCGGGGTTCGATGAAGCGGCTGCTCGACCAGGGCGAGATCGTCGCCCGCAAGCGTCTGGCCGAGATGCCCAACGGCGTCTGGGAGATGGAGGAGTTCATGGACGACGACGGGCACGGCAACCCCGTCAAAATCAAGGTGAAAATCACGATCACCGACGACGAGTTCCTCGCCGACTTCACCGGCAGCAGCCCGCAGGTGGCCAGCCCCATCAACACCGGCTACAGCTCCCTCTGCGCGGGGGTCAAGGTGGTCTATATGTCCATCCTCAACCCGAGCTTGGCCGTCAACGACGGCGTCTTCCGCCCCATGCGGGTCATCGCGGAGGACGGCTCCGTCCTGCGCTGCCACAGCCCCGCCCCCACCTCCTGCTACTTTGAAAGCATGATCTATTCCTCCGACGTGGTCTGGAAGGCCCTCGCCCCCATCTTCCCCGAGTTCCTCGGCGCGGGGCACATGCTCTCCGTCTGCTCGGTCGTGCTGGCGGGCCTCCACCACAAGACGGGCGAGCCCTTCCTCATCGTCGAGCCGACGGGCGGCGGCTGGGGCGCGAGCCGCGGCAAGGACGGCGAGGTCGGCCAGTTCTGCGTGGGCGACGGCGAGACCTACAACGTCCCCGTCGAGATGGCGGAAAACCGTTACGGCATCATGATTGACGAATACTCCCTGCACACCGACGGCGCGGGTGCGGGCGAATACCGCGGCGGCAGCGGCGCGGTGCGCGCCTACCGCGCCCTGACCGACGGGCAGCTCTTCACCGCCTCCTTCGGCCGCAACAAGTACCCCGCGTGGGGCGCGGCGGGCGGCGGCGACGGCTCCTACAACTACTTCGAGTTCCACCGGGCGGACGGCTCGGTGGAGGGGCCGTTCGGCATCGTGGCGCGCACGGTGCTGGGCAAAAACGACGTGGCCTACATGGTCACCTGCACGGGCGGCGGCTACGGCGACCCGATGAAGCGCGACCCGGAAAAGGTGGCGTGGGACGTGAAAAACGGCTACATCACCGTGGAGCAGGCCAGGGAGGACTACGGCGTGCTCGTCGATCCGCGGACCTTCGCGGTCGCCGGGCTCCGCCGTTAAAAGGAGGCGCAAGGATGCTGGTACGCGACAAAAACGCGATCCCCCCGGTGGTGCGCGCCGACGGCGTGGCCATGACCGACCTGCTGGGCGGCGAAATCCCGGCGGGCGCGGGGGTGACGATGGGGTACGCCGTCTTCCCGCCCGGAACGGTGGTGCCCCCCGCCGCCCACACGGGCGACGAATACTCCTTCATCCTCTCGGGGACGGTCAAGTGCGAGGCCGGCGGCGTGGTGCACACCGCGTCGGCGGGCATGGCGACCTTCATCCCCGCCGGGGAGACGCACAGCAGCTTCAACGACGGCGCCGCGGAGGCGGCGCTCGTCTGGATGCTCGTCGAGAAATAAAAAGAGGCGGGCGCCCCGGGGGGGGGGCGGCGCGTTTTGTTTTTAACCCGGGGGGTGCCCCCCCGCATACCGGTCGGTTATTGTGATATTGGGGTTTAAAAAAAAACCCACCCCCCCAACCACAAAACCC